>JAGHBD010000010.1 GCA_021161135.1 Thermoplasmata archaeon | reverse complement strand
GCCATAACACTTCCCACAAGCCACGGAATCGCATCCCCCACATCCCCAAAAATGCTCCAAGCGGCAGGCATCGGCAGCAGCCCCCGCGATATGGCAAGGGAAGCTGTATTTAACCATAGCCTTTTCTTGAGGCGAAATGGTTCAATGTTATAGAGAACTCCAGCAAGTAAAAACGCTACTATGAAAAAGCCATAATAGATATTGATAGAGAAACCAATAAGTATGGAGATTATGGAAAAGAACCATGCCACAGCAAGCGCCTTCTCCTCGCTTATCTCGCCACTCGCTATGGGGCGATATGTTTTGCCATTTGCCCTATCTATTTCAACATCTTCAACTTGATTCATTATCTGTCCTACTGCCTGAGCGGAGGCGAGGGCAACTGATGCCAGAAAAACGATATAAAAATTCTGCCAGAAAAGCTGGAGCTCGTTATATATTGCAAGCTGAAATAAGCTACCAAATATGACTGCAAGGAATGGTGCAATAAGAGTGAATGGTCTCACGAGCATAAACCAAGCTCTCCACTTCATAAAACCCATACAGAATAATGAAACTAATATTTTAAATATTGTGGTTCAAAAATAGAAAAAAGAGGGTTAAAAAATTTAGAACCAGTCAATACCTCCAGCAAGCAACGCTTCTCCCATCAGGAACTGGAGTTTTGGTATCCCATATCCTATCTTGCCAAAATCAATGTATATGCCAACGAATCCACAGACTATCAATGTATGGGTGCCAACCATATCCCAGTATTCAAGGCGTGGAGGCAATAGATTCACATTAATTGTACCAGTATATCCAAACAGGAAATATTGCATTATTATTGGACGGAACATGAATCCAATGAACGCTTCGCCAGGATATAATGGAATCCATGAGAATCCTCTTCCGAAACTAACTATCGGGAGTAGGAAATCAATTTTCGGATTCATCAGATTGGTGATGATCCTCATTATTGGAAAACCAGCTGGTATAAGACCCAGTTCCTGTAGTTTTTTAACAAATGCTTCAATTATCTCCATTGCCACGCTCTTCTCATCATCATCGCTGTTTGGATCAGTAAGAACTTTAAGGGCATCTTCAACCTTAATAGCCTCCTTTTCTATTTCAGTAACTTTCTTTTCCGACAATTCTATCACTCTGACCTCCTTGCCAAGAGGTGTAACAACATTTGCCGTCACAGTTACCTTCTTGCCCTCATATCCTGCATTTGCTGCAAATGGTGTTGATACAAAAGCAACAACAAGCAATACCGCCGCTAACTTAGTCCCCCATCTCATTTTGTCCCACCTAAATATGAATACGCTACTCAATATTTATTTATTTCGATGGATAGTTGAGGCATCCATAAAAATCTCCCTTTTTATTATTATCTCCTCAGGAAACAAAGGTATGAATTCAAAATCGTATTTAACATCTAATAATACAAGATTTTCTGCCGGCGCCACCCCGAAGTTTATTCTTCTTCTCTTTTCAAGAGCATCGATTATATCATCAATGTTGATTTCCCCTTCTGCATACTTCATTAGGGCTGCAACAATTCTACGTATTTGATTCCAGAGAAAAGATGGTGCTTCAAAGTCAATTTTTATGATATGCTCTTTTTTTATTACATCTATCCTATCTATCCTTCTCACAGGATTTCTTGCATCTATCCTTGCAAAGTATGAAAAATCGTGCTCGCCAATGAAAAGCCCTGCTGCCTCTTTTATCTTTTGAACATCAATTGTTTTTGCTGGGAGATAATATCTGTATATTTTTGTTCTGCAATATCTTGGATTAAATTTTTCCTCAACTTCAGCATAGCCAAAAAGCCATATATTTTTCAATCCTCTCATAACTCTGATTGCATTTCCTTTACAATTGAAGGCTATTACGTTTCCGAAGGCACTCACACCTTTATCTGTTCTCGCAGCATACTGAAATCTCGCCTCTTTTCTTCCTTCTATGATGCTTGTCCTTTTCAGTCTTTTTATTATTTCCCCCTCTACTGTTTTCTTTCCTGGCTGCATGGCAAAACCATTGAAGTGGCTGCCATCATAACCAATTTTTATGGCAACTCGCATAAGTTAAATACCCTTGCATATATTTAATTCGTGAAGAAGGAATATATATCTATCCTGTGCTGCCCATACTGTCATGGAGAATTCGAGCTTAAAATTGAGAAGGAAAATGAAAATGAAATAATAGATGGCAAGTTCATATGCAAAAAATGTGGAAAGGAATATGAAATAAAGGAAGGCATACCCGTTCTAATGTGATTTTATCACTTTCGATATAACCACCGGTGGGAGTAAATATCCATAGCTGGAAATTTTATCTGTCTCCTTTATTTCAATTCTAATTCCTTCGAATCTTTCCTCATATCTTTTCTTTATTTTTTCATAAATTTTATCCAGCTTTTCATTTTTCTCCTTAGGCACGACATAAATTACAACTTTATCCACACTTTCCTGAACAATCTGAAACTGCTTTATTCCATAAAAATTCTCTTCCTGCATCACTTCACTTGGAATATATGTAAATGAGAGGGGAGGAATTATTTTCCCAGTTGGCGTAACAATAGCATGTGCCCGCCTTCCCTCAACTCTTCCTATACAATCTGTATTTATCCCACATAAGCATCTTTCTGAAGCCCTGATATAATCATCCATTCCAGTGTATCTTATTATAGGTGTTCCTCTACCATAAAGCCTTGTAATAACTGCCCTGCCTATCTCACCAGGTGCAACATCCTCCATATTTTCATCGACAACCTCTACATAAACCATATCAGAATGAATGTGATAGCCTCCTTCTTTGCACTCAAATGCAACTGAGCCAGATTCAGTCGCCTCATAAACATCGAAAACTCTTGCATTAAAAGCATCCTCTATATATTTTCTCGTTGCGTCATCAAGCACACCTCCAGATGATGAAATGTATGATGGCGAGATATTTTTCCCTATACCTTTTTCCATCTTCAGCATTGCAAGTATGTGGAGTATTCCCGGATATCCATTCAGGAATTCAGGCTCAAACTCAGCTATTTTCTCAGCCATTTCCGTCACTTCTTCATCAATGCTAATCAGCTGCAAATTCTTTAGCGAGAGGGCCTTCATTATAAATGAGGGCAGCGAGGAAGCAAAGGCAGCATAGCCAGCTGTTCCGTATGCAAGGTCTCCAATAACTGTAATCCTCGTTTTATTCCATTTAGCTCCGTAAGCTTTGAGTATGCGAATATACGCAATTATATTTTTCATTACAGTTGAATAATCAGAATATATAACGACAGGTTTTCCTGTCGAACCTGATGTAGCAAGTTTTATGGCTTTTGAAGTGAAATTTGATGGAACGATTCCATGCGGAAAATTCTTCCTTATATCATCCTTCGTTATTGGAGGAAGCTTTTTAATATCCTCTATGCTTTTTATATCGTCCGGCTTTATTCCCGCCTCTTTGTACTTTTTATGATAAAGAGGCACATTATATGCATATTTTATCATTCTCTTTAGCCTTTTCAATTGCAGCCTCTTTATCTCTTCATAACTTTTCTTCCATACAATATCCACATCATATAGATAATCTTTCAGCAGTTTTAACAGAGCTTCTATCATATGTTGAAGATGGTGACTTTTTTACTCGCTTCAGCTTCATTTCCTGCGTTATCGCGGGCAACAACCTTTATCTCATGAGTAAAGAATGCTGGTTCATCCCATACCCATTCATATGGCTTTGTTTTAATTTCCGCCTTCTTTTCATCATCCACATATACCATAATTCCTGCTACCCCTGAGAGGCTATCCATTGCATCAAAAACAAGTGTTATTTTTCCAATTATTATCGTTTCCTCTGTTGCCATAACTTCTTTATCCATTATATAGAGAAAGTTGCCAGGTCTTTCTATCGCCACATAAGGCGGTTCTTCATCCGTTATCTCTCCTCCAGCTATCTTAAGGAGAGTTCCGACGATAAGGCGTGTAACCCTTGCAGCATATTCCAAATCCATTTTGTCGATGGTATCATTTGATGAATGGTAATAATCGTTAAATTGATACTCATGGAAAAAGACGGCATCATAGCCATTCTCTATGAAAAACCAGTGATCGCTACTCGCTCCCGCATTTCTTTCATATATGCTCAAATTTAGAGAGTAATTTGAAGATATTCCTCTTGCAACATCAGCAATCCATTTTGATCTTTCGACATCATATATTTTTACTTTGTTCTTTCCCATATCATCCCTGACATATCCAATCATGTCAGCATTAATTACAGCAACAATTGCCATTCCATTATTTCTTGCCTGCTCCGCATAATAATAGCTACCAAGCAAACCCTGCTCCTCTCCAGAAAACGTTATGAAACGGATGGTGTATGCAAGATGTAATTTTTCTCTATAACTTGCAATCGCTTTAGCTGCTGCAAGCACCGCTGCCGTGCCACTGCCATTGTCATCGGCGCCTGGTGAGCCAGGTACGCTATCATAATGGGCGCATATTATTACACTTGCATTGTTTTCTCCTTGCAAAATGGCTTCTACATTTCTATCCTCGTAGCCAGCATAGCTCCAGTTGATGAAATGGGTGGAATAGCCGTAGCTTACAAATTCATTGTATATATAGTTGCCAGCTTCCCAGCATGCTGTGCTTCCTGTAACGCGTGGTCCGAAATTCTGGAGAGCCTGTATATATTCTGCTACCATATTTTCATCGATTGCATTCATTACTTCCTCAATATAATCAACATTGGTTTTTTCTGATAATGAAAGCGGAAAAGGCAGCAGGAGGAGGGCGGCGAGGGCAATAACAACTCTTCTCATGAAAAAAGATAACATTTGAGTATAAAATATTGTTGCCTTTCTAATAAAAGAGGGGCAAAAAAAGAAATAGGGTGCGTCGATATAGAATTAATGAGGGCATTCATTGCAATTGATATTGGAATGAAAGGGAAAATGGGCGAAGTGTATGAAAAATTAAGGAAAACTGGGGCAAAATTAAAGATGGTTGAGCCGCAGAATATTCATCTCACTCTTAAATTTCTGGGAGAGATAAACGGTGAAATGGTAGGGAAGATAAAAGGATATATGGAAGAAGTTGTAGCCGATATACAACCATTTGTAGCTAAATTACAGGGCACAGGAGTTTTTCCCGGCAGAAGCAATATAAGAGTGATATGGGTTGGTTTCGCCGATGATGGACAAACAGAGAAAATGGCACGCCATATAGATGAAAAACTCTCGATTTTAGGTTTTAAAAGAGATAAGAGCTATAAGCCCCATGTTACAATAGCAAGAATGAAAAGCGGTGAAAAAAGAGATAAAGTTCTTGAAATAATTGATGAATATAAAGATGTGATTTTTGGTGAAATTGAATGCAGGGAAATTAAATTAAAGAAGAGCACATTAACTCCAAAAGGACCTATATATGAGGATATAGAGGTAGTAAAATTATGAAAGAAATAATTGATGAAGTGCTGAAAAAGATTGTTCCTACTCCAGAAGAGGAAAAGAAACTTAGAGAAATTGTGGGGGAGATAAAAAGAGAGATAGATGAAAGAAAGCCCTCTGCTGCAGAAAGCATGCTCGTCGGTTCAGTAGCTAAAGGTACATGGCTTAAAAATTCGCTTGATATAGATTTTTTTCTTCTTTTTCCTCCGTCATATACTAAGGAAGAAATGGCTGAAAATGTTATATCTATTGGAAAAGAAATATTAAAAGATGCCATTGTTCAGTATGCTGAGCATCCATATATCAGAGGATATTATGCGGGATATGAGGTGGATATTGTCCCGTGTTATAAAGTAAAGAAAGCCAGTGAAAAAATAAGTGCCGTTGATAGAACACCATTTCATACAAAATACGTTATCGAGCATTTAGGAAAGGAGGCAAAGAATGAAGTGAGGCTTCTGAAACAATTTCTCAAGGGCATCGGCTGCTATGGGGCAGAGGCTAAAATAGGAGGATTTTCTGGATATCTCGCCGAACTTCTCATAATAAAATTTGGGAGTTTTTTAAATGTGTTAAAAGAAGCACAAAACTGGAAGGGAAAAGTTATTCTATCACTCGATGGCATAAAGAAAAATTTTCCAGAAAATTTTGTTTTTGTTGATCCAGTTGATGAAAACAGAAATGTTGCTGCGGCTTTATCTCCGGAAAAATTGCAATTATTTATGGTCGCTTCCTCCCAATTTTTGAAAAAGCCGAGTATGAAATTTTTCTTTCCAAATCCTCCTCCTTCAATTCATTCTGAAGAACTCCTTAAAAAACTTTCCAACTTTGTTGGCATCTGCTTTAAAAAGCCTTCGATAGCGGACGACATACTATATCCTCAGCTCAGAAAAGCAGCAAATAATGTTGCAACTCTCCTCCAGCAATATGATTTTAAGCCACTAAGAAAGGCATGGCATGCAAACAAATATGCCTTTTTTGCTGTGGAGCTCGAAAGCATTACAATAGAAGAAACAAAACTTCATATGGGGCCGCCCCTCCACGAAAAGAAACATGTAAAATCCTTCATAAACAAATGGAAGGCGGCGGAGGAGGCGGTAAGCGAGCCATTTTTTGAAAAAGGGAGGGTTTGGGTAAAAATAAAGAGAAAATATACCAATGCTTTTCATCTTTTGGAAGAGAAATTTGATGAAATAAATTTTGGCAAAAATCTCAACGAAATGAAAGCAGAGATGAAGATTTGTGGAGGCAAAGATTTAATCAAATTTAAAGAGTACTGGGAGGAGTTTTTCTGCGAAAAATATCCATGGGAGAGATGATTAAAGCAAGCCCGCTTTCTGAAGGAGGAGTAAATCCTCTGTAGATAATTTTTCTCCCTTTTTAAATCTCTGGTATATTTCATCAGCCTTTTTCATGAGAATGTCCTTCTCCTTCTCTTTTTCCATCATTTTCTCCTTCTGTCTTATTTGTTTTATCTGTTCCTCTATCTCCCTTATTTTCTTTATATACGCCACAAAATCTCTGTGAGCCTTATCTGCATTAAGTCGGTTCATTATATACTCTCTTTCTATTTTCTTTAACTCTTTTCGAAGTTGATTTACTTTTTTAAAACATTCAATCATTTCCATATGCTCCTTCTGCGCCTTTTCTGCAAGCTCTCTCACCTTTCTATGTTCTTTATCGCTTTTAGCCTTCAAATCCTCCTCTTTTTTAACATATTCCCTCAGCTCCTCATTACTCTCAAGAATTTTTTCTCTTTCCTTTATCTCTTTATTTATTTTTGCGAGCTGTTCAATTAGCTCTTCTTCCTCCTGTTTGCTTAGCTGCTGGGTCATCTGTTTAAATTCGAGGGCATCTCTTTTCCTTTTAAGTACCTCAAGAGGAGGCCCATCGGGAAAATATTTTTTCTTGAGTTCCTCCACCTTTTTCTTTACCTTCTCATACTCTTCATTTAACTCGCTCCTTCTTTTTTTCGCTCTTGCAACATTCCTGTTTATTTCATCTCTCCTCTCCCTATGAAGCATTCCCTCTTTTCTATACTTATTTATTTCCTCTATAAGCTCTTTCTTCTTTCTCCTTAATTCATTTGTAATTTTATTAAGCCTCTCTCTAGTCTCCTTTGCCTCATGCAGCTTTTTCTTTAATTCTTTTCTCTGTTCTTCAAGCGCCACAATATCAATTTCCATCTTATGTTTAAATTGAGTCATTTATTAAAAAATTTCGATATACGAAATAAGCGAAGGATTCTCAAACTCAACGAAACTTTTATAAACATCCACTTTTTTAACGTTCAAAAAATGAACGTTCAGAAAAAGATAATATACTGGTATGAGGAGCACTGGGAGCCTGGCTTTATAAAATGGTGGGAAGGTTACGAAACTCTAGCCCTTCATGACGGACTTCATGAAAATGGTGTAAGAAGCTTTAAAGATGCCCTTTTAAATATGAATGATTTTGTGGCAAAATTGCTTGGCTTGGAAAAAGACAAGGAAATGAGGATACTAGATGCTGGTTGCGGAGTAGGGGGCACAAGCATATATTTGGGGAATAAATTTCCGAGAGCAAAATTTATAGGCATAACGATAAGCAGAAAACAGGTTGAACTTGCAAAAAGATTTGCCAGAGAGAGGAATTTCAATAAAAACACAAGTTTCTTTGTCATGGATTATATGAAAACAGCGTTTCCACGTAATTATTTCGATGGCATTTTTGCCCTTGAATCCATAAGCTATGCCCCATGCAAGAGAGGATTTGTTAAGGAAATGCACCGCATTTTAAAGCCAGGCGGGAAGCTGGTGGTAATATGTCCTGCTATGAGGAAAGAAAAGATAAATCCGGTACTTGAAAAAATATATAGGTGGTATCATGATGGGAGAGGGAATCCATATTCCTTTCCAGTGCTTTCCCATCTTTTAGAATATCTTAAAGGGAATGGCTTTATGAATATAAAGGTGAGAGATTTATCAAAAAATATAGTATGGTCGGAAGTAAGGGCAACTCTTATATCAATACCATATGTATTTTCCGTTTTGTTTAAAAAAATGCTTATGGGAAAAAAATATAATGCATCGAAAGACCCAGATTTCTATCTTGCTGTTGCCATCCTTGCTCCCATAATGGGGTTGAGTAAAACATCTGGCTATTATGCTATAACAGCAGAAAAAGCAGCGAGGATTATTCATAAATTTTTCCTTCAGTAACAATATGTTTCACAACATTTTCTACTCTCGTTACCGCCTGCTTGGTTATCTCAAGCTTCCTTCTCAATGACGGATCTGCATTAGGTATGGATAAATCGAGATATCCTTTAGCTATACATAGAGGATTAAAGAAATAATGGGAAATCTCTTCCAAAAATTTCCTCTCTCTTTCAAGTGCTTTCTGCATCTTTTCATTTGCCTCTTTCAATTTTTCTTCCATTTCCTTGCGTTTCGTTATATCTATAGCATTTATCAGATAGGAATTGCCATTATATTTTATTTTACATCCACCCATTTCAAGCCATTTTATATTTCCATCCTTATCGAAAAACTTTATCTGGGGTATTTTTCCCTCAAATATTTCATTTATAAGCTCCTCGTCATCCGGATGAACAAGGTTAAAGAAAATCTCCTTAAGTTCCTTTTCGCTATAGCCAAGTATCTCCTCCATTTTTTTATTTACATACAGCACCTTTTTATCCTTTGTAACAACTATTCCAACAAGAGAATTTTCACATACAGCCCTATATCTTTCTTCAGATGCTTTTAAAGCATTTTCAGCCATTATTTTTTCAGTAACATCTTCAACTGTTATTATACCACCCTTCCTGATTACAATTTTTCTCACTTTGTAATATCTTTTTCCAACTTTATGAAGAGATGCATCGCCATTGATCATCTTTTTCACAATCTCTTCATCGAGTTCAGCCGCAAATCTATTACGATAGCTCACCTCTCCTCTATTATCAATGAAAATAATGCCAACAGGAATGTTATCCAAGATTATCTCCACTTCCCTAATGTTCCCATCCCCCTTATTGGAAAAAATATTTCTTTATAAATCTTTCTAAATCCACTTCATTATGCCAGCTATTGGATTTCGCATGGGCGCCTTCGGCACCTTTGCTGGATAGCCGAGCGTGAGGCAGGCGGCTATGTGATAGCCATGTGGCACGCCGAGCATTTTCATCGCTTCTTTATCCATCTCCAGAAATTTTGCAAAACCAATCCAGCAACTTCCTATGCCCAGACTCCATGCAGCAAGCATCATGTTCTGGGCTGCACATGCACACGATTCATCATAAAACGCTTTGTTTTCCGTAATTATAAATACAACGGCGGGAGCATCGTGAAATATGACATCCCTGCTTGAGCTTGCAACCGCATTGAGAAATAAAAAGGTCTCTCTTTCATTTAACTCGGGATATTTTTTCTTCCATTTACACTTCCTTTTCAAGATATTTCGAACCTGTTTTTTAACTCTCTCACTTAACTCATTTATATATGCTCTATCTGTAATTACAATAAAACGCCATGGCTGCTTGTTTTCTGCTGAAGGAGCATATCTTCCCGCCTCTATAATCTCCTCTATAATTTCTTTAGGCAATTCCTTATCAAGATAATTTCTAATGCTTCTCCGCTCTTTAATGCACCTTATAACCTCACCCTCCATGAAATGAAGCATGGTGGGCAATAAATAATTAACTTAAAAGAAAATTTAGAGAGATGGGGGGTTATTCATATATCCATTTTTCATCATCCATTTTGTAATCAACTATTTCATTTTCACTGAACCACAGGGCAATTTCTTTTTTCGCCGTTTCCTCTCCATCACTTGCATGAATGATGTTTCTTCCAATATGCTGTGAAAAATCTCCGCGGATTGTGCCCGGCATGGCTTTCTGAGGATCAGTTGCTCCAACCATATTTCTTACTCTCTCTATCACATTCATGCCCTCAATAACCATCGCAACCACAGGGCCAGACGTAATATATTTTATGAGTCCTTCATAAAAAGGCTTGCCCTTATGCACCTCATAATGCTTTTCTGCAAGCTCCTTTGATACAGCCATGAATTTCATTGCAACAATTTTTAAACCCGCCTCCTCAAAACGCTGTATAACTCTGCCAATGAGGCGGCGCTGCACACCGTCGGGCTTTATCATTACAAAAGTTCTCTCCATCATGTTCCCTTACGATAGAACTTTGTCCATCTCACTTTCTTTGGGTCCCTTCGCAATTCAAGCATGTTTTTCCTGCATTTGCCTGAGCAGAAGTAGTAGATTGTGCCATCTTTTTTTACATACATGAGTCCTGTTCCAGGCTCAATTTCATTCCCGCAGAAAGTACATTTCCTCGCCATTATTTCACGCTCAACCTTTTAGCCTCTCTTTCTGCTTCACGAAGCATTAAAATATCGCCTTTCTTTACTGGTCCCATCACATTGCGTGTTATCACTCTATTTTTATCCTTGCCCTCAAGAATCTTCACTCTAACCTGTATCACTTCTCCGCACATGCCTGTCCTGCCGATTATTTCCACAACCTCTGCTGGAATACTTTCCTCTGCCATCTCATCCCTTTATTTCCTGCACCTTTTTAACAATTTCCTCAACAATTGCCTTCGCATCTCCCTCCTCGATTATCGCCACGGAAGCAGCAGCAACTTCTAAGCCAGCCGCCCTACCAAGCTCTTCCTTGGATGGCACATAAGCATAAGGCACTCCCTTCTCGTCGCATAAATAAGGCATGTGGGCAAGAATTTCCTCCGGTGAAACATCTGTTGCCATTACAACAAGTTTTGCCTCTCCTCTTTCCACTGCCTTCGTTGTTTCATTAGTGCCCTTCTTGACTTTACCGCTATCTCTTGCCTTTTCCACTGCTTCGTAAACCTTTTTTACCAGGTCCTCAGGCATTTCAAATTTCACATACATTGGCATTTAAATCGCCTCCTATCATAGGCAAAATTGGAATATGGAAGTTATATATAAGCGTGGTGGTGCTGTTGGATGCTGTTTATACAAGCACTCAACATATACTTACGATTCTACAATGGATGTGGATAACCCAGACTACTACACCCTCTAACCTCTCTTTTTATCTTCTGGGAAGCAAAATAGTTAAAAATTGTTTTGCATATATGCCTAAGCTCCCGTAGTGTAGCCCGGCCAATCATTTCGGCCTCTCGAGCCGAAGACCCGGGTTCAAATCCCGGCGGGAGCACTATTTCTTTTATCGATTTTAAATCCCTTTCCTCGTTTACTTATTAATGATCGAAGGATTTCTCTCTTCTATTATGAATTAAGAATCTATTGAATAATATTCAAAATCTATTCCGATTCCATATATGTAAGCAGTTAAAGTATCTTTCAGATACCAATAGGAAGATTTGTCGAATACAGCTCTTCTGCTGTTCATAACTATGTTATTCATTATAATACCTACTTCAACTTCTCTTATACCATCTGAGCCGAGATCCTTTACAAAAAATGGGGTCCTAAAAATATAATCGTCGTTAGACCCTATATGTTTTTCGTTCCAATACGCAGGAGTGCGG
>JAGHBD010000038.1 GCA_021161135.1 Thermoplasmata archaeon | reverse complement strand
GCCTTATCATTTATATCTGCCGCCGTAACATCGCATCCATTTTTGGCGAGGTGCAAGGCGATGATGCCGCAGCCGCAACCCATATCAAGTGCCTTTTTTCTTCCCTCCGCTTCTATTGCCTTTATAAGCAGATAACTATCTTCGGCTGGCTCATACACGCCTTCAAAAACTTTTATTTTTAGCGAGGGATCGATTTCCACAATTTTAATAGTACAATAGATTAAAAGAGTAGTGGAATCGACGCCTTCGTTTTCTTATAGGAAATAATGAGGAGTAAGCATGGAATGGAATCACCATTTCTTTCCTCTTTTTCATTCTTTTGAAGTGAAAGTTATTGATGCAAAAATTTTTTCTTTTCATATGCATTAACCCATCATGAAGTTGAAATGGCTCGGGCATTCATGTTTTATTATTGAGGGAAGCGATAGAATCATCATTGATCCATTCATAACGGGAAATCCTCTTGCCCCAGTAAAGGCAGAGGAAATAGATGTGGATATAGTAGCCATAACTCACGGCCATGGAGACCATCTTGGAGATGGCATCCAAATTGCAAAACGCTGCGGAGCAACGATGGTTGCAATTCATGAAATAGCACAATACGCTGCTAGCAAAGGAGTGAAGGCGGAGGGAATCAACATGGGAGGGGGAGTGAAAGTAGGAGATACAGAAATAATAATGACTCCTGCATGGCATTCCTCGGGCTTAGATGAAACAAATTTTGCCATATCCACATCTCCAGCTGGCCTGATAATAAAATCTGATAAAACCATATATCATGCAGGCGATACCTGCCTATTCTATGACATGAAACTGATAGGAGAGCTATATAACCCTGATGTCGCCCTTTTACCCATAGGTGGCAGATACACCATGGATGCTCGCCAGGCGGCGATGGCAGCAGAGTGGATTAAGGCAGGAATAGCGATACCAATGCACTACAATACTTTTGATGTGATAAGGGAGGAGCCAGAGAAATTTAAAAAACTTGCCGAGGAGAAAGGGATAAAAGTTTTGATTCTTGAGCCAGGAGAGGAAGTGGAAATTTAAATTATTCCTCTTTCCCTCAATATTTTAATGCATTCCTCAACTATCTCCTCCGGCCTTTTTGTAGCATCTATAATGATTACTCTATTTTTATCGCGTTGGGCTATTTCCATATAGTTCTCCTGCACTTTCCTGAGGAATTCTACATATTCATAGATTGCCAGCTTCCTTTCCTTTATTCTCTCTATAGCTTTTTCTGGTTCAATATAAAGAAGGAATGTTAAGTCGGGTTTGATTAGAAAGGGTTTATGAACAATATTTAGCCATTCCTCAGCATTTTCAATTTTCAGATGCTCTTTCTGATAGGCAAATGTTGAATCTATGAAGCGATCACATATAACAATTTTTCCATCCTCAATATATCTTACTATCTCTTTCACATGCTCATTTCTATCAGCAAGAAATAAAAGGGCTATTGTAACTGCATCTCTTTCTTCCTCGAGAGCACGTCTTACACACTCTCCAAGCCAGCTTGAAGTTGGCTCTGCCGTTAGAATAGCATCTTTCCCTATCTTTTCATGCAAAAGAGATGCAACAGTTGTTTTTCCTGAGCCATCTATGCCCTCAAAAGTGATGAGTTTGCCCTTCATTAAAATGAATAACTCACACTCTTTTAAATCCTCTCCCTATAAAAGATGCCAGAGCATATGCCTGACATTTTAATGGATGTATTATCCCCTTTCCTCCTCCTACTTCTGCTCCCTTTAGAATTTCATCTATTGCCTCATCAACACTTTCCGCATTTAACATTGTATATGCCACTCCAGCCTCCCATAGGAAATGTGCATCGCTACCAGCAGAAACAGGTTTTCCAATTTTCTTTGCATACTCTCTCGCCCTTTTATTCTGCGATGGGAGACTTCTTCCATTTATAATTTCTACAACATCTGTTTCTATAGTTGGAGAGTAAAAGCGAAAAGGATGGGCTAAAATGGCTATGCCTCCTTTATCATGAATTTCATCTATAGCATCTTCATCTCTGCTCTTTATTTCTTCATCCACGCCTATAGCAAGAACATGATTTTTTCCAATCTTTATTTCCATGCCAGGAATTATTAAAAAATTCTCTATTTTTTCATTTCTGGCTTTAATAGCACCTTTCATTGTATCATGATCAACGATTGCCATTCCTCTGAAACCTTTCTTTTTGAGATATTTCGCTATCTTTTCTGGCCTTTCCTTTCCATCCGTCGAATAGCAAGTATGGATATGCAAATCAAACATATGTTGCTATCAGATAGGAGTATTAACCTTTTATGTCTGAATAGGCTGGCTTAAAAATGATCATTAGCATCAGAAGGTCAAAAACTCTAACAGATAAGTTTCATAGATTGATTATCCATATCTCTTGTTCATCTTCTACCAATGTATTTTCATTATATGCCACAACTTTTATTGTATATTTTCCTACAGCTGTTTCATCCCATGTCCATTGATAAGGTGAGGAATCATCTTCATATTTAAGCTCATCATTTATATAAAACTCCACTTTGTTTCCATTTGTTTCTGCCTCAATTGTTATCCTTCCTATTATAACAGTTTTATCAGATGTAATAGGCATTATTTCCCTATCCATGAAATAAAGCATTCCTCCTCTTGGCTTTGTTATGGCTGCATATAACTTACTTTCATTTAATGAATAAAGCAGAGTTGCCTGAGTATAAAGTGTGAAATTTATTATGCTTTCATCTTTTTCCTTTTTTACATCCACGTTCCTCCAATCTCCCATAAAATCGAGCAGTTTTGCTTCCGTTACATTTCCTCTTATTCTAATTTCTATATCTTGCGGAGAAGGAACAGCATTTTTCCATCTTATTCCATTGAAATTTAAAATGCGAATCATTTTTTGGCT
>JAGHBD010000046.1 GCA_021161135.1 Thermoplasmata archaeon | reverse complement strand
TAACAAATGCAACAATAAAGAGAGCGAATTTTTTCATAGTACTAAAAAGCCAGCCATATAAAAATTTTAAAACCTGAATTTGCTATTTAGCCACATAAAAGCGAATATTTAAAGGAGCATAAGGTTGCATCCTTTAAAGCAATTGGAATTAAGATATATATGACATATTTTCATATTTTCATGCTTTTTATTACAAATGAATTTGTCGCTTGGTTCCCATTGGCCAACTTTTAATATTAAAATTATGCTAAAAAACTTCCTCAGCGCTTTTTCACATTAATTTCCCCCACATAGCAAAAATCTCGATAAAGATTTTAACACAGAAAAGTATTTAGGGGAGATGCAGAAAGAACATGCAATCCTTGTTTCCATCGTTGCTCTCATATGGGGTGGCTCCTTCATTGCGGTGAAAATTGGCGTGGATAACATCCCTCCAGTAACCCTTGCTTTTTTCAGATTTGCAGTGGCCTCTCCTTTAATGCTTTTAATCTTGGCTGGAAAGAGAAAACTTATCAGAGTTTCCCCAAACGAGATTCCGTGGCTGATTGTTCTGGCTTTAACTGGTGTAACCTTGCTTTATATTCTTCAATTTACAGGCATCAAATATACCTCCGCCACAAATTCCGCCCTCCTCATCAACACAAATGTCCTTTTCATAGCCATATTTTCATGGATTTTCCTGAAAGAGGCATTCACGTATAGAAAATTGGCGGGTGTATTGCTTGCATTCACTGGCGCTATATTTGTAATTTCAAAAGGCTCTCTTTCCATATCTCCATCGATAAAAGGAGATATACTTATTCTTCTCTCTGCCATATGCTGGGCAGTTTACAGCATAGTGGGAAAGAAATTGCTGGATAAATATGATTCTCTATCTCTAACCACCTATGCCTTCATCATAGGTACTTTTCTTTTCATTCCCTTTGTTTACAATGACCTGTGGGGCATAAAGATAACCGTAAAGGATTGGGCAGTTATTTTATATCTCGCCCTCCTATGTTCTGTATTTGCTTATGTTGCCTGGTATTATGCTTTGGAAAAAGCAGATGCAACAGAGGTTGCCATTTTTTTGAATTTAATACCCCTTTTTGCAATGTTTCTCGCCCATCTTGTTTTAAAAGAAAAGATAACAATATTCACTCTGATTGGAGCATTTTTTATTCTCTATGGGATATATATCACACTATCAGAGAAAAAGGATGGAGAGTAGAGAGGGATTAACCCATTTTCGGGACTCCACAGCAATTGCAACATACTAAACCATATAAATCATCAAAAATTGCCAAAATTTTAGGCTGGAAACAAAAGCCTCACAGCATGCATTTCTAATCCTTCCTTTATACAGCCTCTAACTGGCAAATTCAAGTAGTTAAAATAGAGCAAAAATCTTTGGGCTTTATCATGGCATCGATCCTCTTCTAAATGTTAAATATTAAAATTTCGATGCTATCTTCTGCCATCTCATATTTTCCGTAGCCAATTGCCCCTATTTCATGCACTCCAAAAATTCTTTCATCAAATATCCATGAAGTATTTTTTCCCTCATATTTCACCTCCCCATCTACGCAAATCTGCAGATTGGTGACATTTACAGTCTCCACCTCTATGGTTATTCTGCCAATTATGATGGGTTTTCCAGTACCCATAATTTCTCTATCATTTATGTATAGATGATTACTTGGTTTTATGATGCGAACCGAAACATTTTCCTCCATGATGAGCTGCATGATTAGCAAATCTCCAGCATGCATTGCATAGCTAAATTCTCCCCAGTATGATGTATTCTCTCTCAAAATATTTCCGTCAATATCTCTCAGGAAAATCTTCATCTTTTTCACTTCATATGGGAATTTAATTCTTAAAATAGAGTCTTCATAAGCATAAAACACGCTTGTTTCTGCAACGCTACATAGTCCATCAAAAGGACGCTGAAGAGCGTTGTTAAGTAAATTGGAGATGGGGAATGATGTCTCACCATCGAGTCCAGCGCCATTTATAAAAATAAAATTATCCTTTTTTATGACAAATGCATACGTTTTTCCTCCCACCTCTCCATAAGAGAGAACTTCTCCATTCACGTCCTCAGGCTCTATGGGATTAAAGAGATACCATTCATTGCTGAGATGATAGTATTTTAAACCATTATATTCTGCATCAATTCTTGATGTACCAAAAACACTCCAGTACTCTTTTTCTTTATCTATACCGAATTTTTCCCTTATAAATGTCCATTCCTTCTTATTTGGCAAATCATATGATATTTCCATGAAAACAGGCTTTACACTTTGGTTAAATAGCGCGAGAATGGATGGAGGAAGATGGAGTGTCGTGTTCATTTCTCCTCTCGTATATACAAAATATGCATCCGCATTTCCCATTGGCTCATTCGTTATATAGATTTCATAACCGCTTGCTCCTGCCGCATTAGCTATTGCGGCATAACTTATATCAAAAAGTTGCCAAGCATCCATGTCCTCGGGCCCCTCTGTTAAATAAATTACAACATTCAGGATTTTGTTTTTTTGGGCATAGGAAAAATCTCCAACTATTTCCTCTATTTTGTGGGGATCAAAGTTTTCGAAATCTTCCTCAGTATATATCATGGCAAAAATATATTCAGGATTATATTCAATCGTCCTAGCTGCCAAAACGTTCTCCATATTTTTTATACTTCCAAGAGCCCATTCTTCAGGGCAACTTTTTATCCAAAGGGTTTTGTTTAGAGAGTTACAGAATCCTGCTGCCATTTCATTTCTTGCAAGATCATCATTCATATAATAATCTTCTGTCATTAATATGCTGCAGTTTGAATATGCTTTGAAAACATTGCTGCCATCATCGTTGAACCACGCAACATCATATGGTACATGCTTGTGAATGTATGTTATGTTGTGTTGAGTGCATATATTGTAGGTAACTTCCATCCATTCTGCAGGAAACATTTCCTCGCTTATGCCATCGACACCATATTCTATAAGCTCCAGCACAATACTTGCAACATCCTCCTTGCCTGGTGCTCTTCCGGGATTTTCATAATTCTCTCTCACCTTCCACGCAAGTGTTTGTATATCTGCAAATACTTTCATCCCTTTCTCACGAGCATGCTGAATCAATGGCTTGAGCAAATCGCCGCCATATTTCCATCCAAGGGAAGCAAGTGTTGGCGATTGAAAGTAATACTCCCAGGGCATTACATTTATGAGAATGGCGTTGTACCCTTTCTCATAACATTTATTTACAAATTCAGTGACTCCCATTTCATTTACAAGCTCAACGCTGTCGCAATGAATACCAAAATTTGCAGCATTTACGGAGGCAGAAAGCATAATAAGGGCGATAAATATTGCCAGTTGTTTCATAAATTTAAATGTTCATTTTCTCATAATTTTTTTCTTTTTCAGCGACAAGATATTTTGTTTTTACAACGGCATCAGGATTAAGAGAGATGGCATCAATACCTCTTTCTACTAAAAATTCTGCGAAATCTGGAAAATCGCTTGGCGCCTGCCCGCATATGCCAATTTTTTTGCCATATTTTTTGGCCACTTCAATAACCCTTTCAATCATTTTTTTGACTGCTTCATTCCTTTCATCGAATAGATGGGCTATAAGGGACGAATCTCTATCGATACCCAAAGTAAGTTGTGTCAAATCATTTGAACCAATAGAAAAACCATCAAAAATTTTGGCAAATTCTTCGGCGAGAATAACGTTCGAAGGCAATTCACACATTACATATATGTCTATATCATCTCTTTTCAATCCAAATTCTTCCATTGTTTCAATAACTTTTATTCCCTCCTCGGGCGTTCTGCAAAATGGCACCATAACCTTTACGTTTTTCAACCCCATCTCCTCCCTCACTTTTTTTATCGCAAGACATTCCAAGCCAAAAGCCTCCTTAAATTTCTCGTCATAATAGCGAGACGCTCCCCGCCATCCAAGCATTGGGTTGTTTTCCACAGGCTCATACAGATTTCCGCCTATTAAACTAGCATATTCATTTGTTTTGAAATCTGAAAAGCGAACTATTACATCATTTGGATAAAATGCTGCCGCTATTTTCGCTATTCCCATTGCCAGTTGCTCAACATAAAAATCTTTTTTATTTTCATAAGTCCTTGTTTTTTCCTCTATCTTTTTCACAATCTCTCTTATTTTCTCTTCTCTTGCTGCTTTAAGTTTCTCATATTCCACAAGTGCCATAGGATGAATGCCAATATGAGAGCTTATAATAAACTCAAGCCTTGCTAAGCCTACGCCATCATTTGGAATCTGAGCAAGAAGAAAAGCTTTCTCTGGGATGGCAACATTCATCATTATTTTTGTTTTCGTAGCAGGAATATCATCGAAAGAGATTTCCTCCTCTTCATATCTCAGCAGCCCCTTATAAACTCTTCCTACACCTTCGGAACAATCAACCGTTATTTCATCTCCATCTTTTATTACTTCTGTGGCAATCTTTGTACCTATTACCGCAGGTATCCCAAGTTCCCTGCTCACTATAGCGGCATGACATGTCCTGCCCCCTCTATTGGTCACTATGGCTGATGCTTTTTTCATAATAGGTTCCCAGTCTGGATCTGTCATTTCAGTTACAAGTACATCACCTTCTTTAAACTCATCAATATCGTCTATACTCATCACTATTCTTGCTACTCCTCTTCCTATCTTATTCCCTATCGCCTCTCCTTCAACAAGTATTTCCCCTTTTTCCATCAGCCTATATACTGAAAAAGAATTACGCCTCGAATGCACCGTCTCCGGCCTTGCCTGAACAATGTAAAGCTCGTTGCTTATGCCATCTTTCGCCCATTCTATATCCATTGCCATTCCATAATGCTTTTCAATTTCAATAGCCCATCTTGCCAGCTGTAAAATTTCTTCATCCTCAAGAATAAATTTATCTGTAAGGTGTCCAGGAACATCCTTTTCTATTATACCTTCTTCGCCATAAACGAGCATACGATTTTTTGCCCCAAGTTTTTTCTCAATAATTGCTTTATATCCTTTCATCAAGGCGGGTTTGAAAACATAAAAGGCATCAGGATTTACAGCCCCCCTGACAACAAGCTCACCGAGCCCCCATGCGCCAGTTATATAAACTGCATTTTTGAAACCTGTCTCAGGATCTATGGTGAAAATAACACCCGAACATGCTAAATCGGCTCTCACCATTTTCTGAACACCAATTGAAAGATAAACATCGAAATGATTGAAACCATGATCTATTCTGTATGAGATTGCTCTATCTGTGAAAAGAGAGGCATAGCATTTTTTTACCGCTTCTTTCAATTTTTCTTTTCCTCTTATATTGAGGAAGGTATCATACTGGCCGGCGAAACTGGCAGTAGGCAAATCTTCAGCTGTAGCACTACTCCTTACTGCAACATCAACATTCTGTCCATACATTTCTTCAAGTTTTTCATATGCCTCTTCTATTTCTCTTTCCAGCTCTTGAGGTAGTTCGGCAGATAGAATCAATTGCCTTATTTTCCTCCCTGTCTCTTTCAACTGCTGTAAATTTTCTTTGTCCAGATTTTTGAGCAACTCCTGTATTTTTTCATTTAGTTTGGATTTTTCAATAAAAAATTTATATGCATTAGCAGAGATAGCAAAGCCATTTGGAACCCTTATTCCTTTGCTCGATAAATTTCTGTATAACTCACCCAGAGAAGCATTTTTTCCACCAAAAAAAGGAACATCTTCCTTGCTAATTTCATTCAGCCACTTAATAAATTTCATCATAAATACAACAAAAAACTGTTATAAAAAATTAATTTCAACCATCAAAATCCATTGTGTAGTCCTGAAATTTTTTCTGCTATATTTATTTTTCCCCTTCATATGCTGTGTTGAATAAATCGTAAATTTTTATTTTCTGGCATTACTTTATAGCTGG
>JAGHBD010000134.1 GCA_021161135.1 Thermoplasmata archaeon | reverse complement strand
GGTGAGGCACATCCATTTGCCCTTCTTTGAAAAAATTTCTGCCTTCTTCTTTCCTCCAACTCTTATATATATTTCATCGTTATCCTGATAAATTTTCTCGATATAACAGCCCTCAAGCTCTTTAAGTTCTCTGCATATTGCTGCAATGTCGAATACATCCATTGCCTCTTTCACATCTTATATTTCCCTCTCCTTATAAATTGTTTCTGATGAACTTCTTTATCTGAAGATTATTTTCTCCGCCTCTTTTGCCACTTTTTCCTTATATTCTTCTGGACAGCAAACCATGATTGCCCACTCTGTTATTCCTCTCATTTGAAGGGCGGTGGCAAGAGGTGTGTAATCGCTTAATGGCTTTATTTTCCCATCATCGTATATTTTAATATCTACCTTTCTTATCCTCGGCTCCGATAACATTATGTCTTTTCCCGGAATATCCACAATTATGTATCCTTCATCCAATCCTACTCTCTGAGCTATTTCTTCCTCTATATCTCTTACATCTTCCATCTCCGCAAGCATCTCTTTTTCTCTTTGGCTTAATTCTCCCCATCCTCTGGCAAAAGCCTTCTTAAAGAGCTTTCTATATTTGAGACGTATCACTATATCCCGCTGATAATCTCCAATCTGTTTCAATTTCTCCAGTAGCTCATAATCAGTAAGATGAGAAAAATCAAAAGGAGGTGCTCTTTCAACAGCCTTTATTAGCATGAGTTCAGCTATCCTCACAGTTTTATGTAAATATACGCTTGAATACATGAGGGCACGGGCAACGAGCATGCTTTCGAGGGCGCTCACACCTTTTCTTTCAAAAACTATACTATCGTCGTGTATTCTCATTGTCTGTATAATTCTCTCGCTATCTATTATTCCATAGGCAACCCCAGTATAATATGCATCTCTCATCAAATAGTCAATTTGGTCAGCATCGAGCGAGCCATGAATTATCTCCGACATATATCCTTCTTTTCCATCAAGGATTTTAGCCACCTCTCCCGCATCAATTCCATATTTAGCCAGAATTTCCTTTATGGTCACCTTATATTCAAAATCTGGCAGGCGGCGCTTGCCTTCTACAATTTCTTTCGTAATCTCCACATGGTCCTTTCCAGTTCTTTTATGCATTAAATATTCAAGAGTATGTGAAAAAGGACCATGTCCAACATCGTGCAGGAGGGCAGCAACACCTACAATATCTTCTTCTATTCCCACTTTATTGCATATTTTTCTTGCCATGTGACATACGCCTAAAGAATGTTCAAGTCTTGTATGGTTGGCTCCCGGATATACTAAGTAAGTGAATCCCAATTGCTTTATTCCATGCAATCTTTGAAGCTCTGGCGATTCAATTAACTCTAAAAAAACCCCTTCAACCTTTATATTGCCATAAAGAGAATCTCTTATATACTTTAAATTCTCCATATCCCTCTTCTCTGTCTCTTCATTAATATAAGTATGGCGGAAGCAGCAATTATTATGATGAATTCGAAGCCAGGCACTTTTTCCTTCTCTCTCACATTCACCAGGATTTGCATGCTATCGCTTGCTCCATCATCATCAACAATCGTTAGAGTTACAAAATAGTTGCCTTTCTTTTCATACTTGTATGTTACCTCCAGTCCATATGCATCCACAATACCATCACTCTGGAAATCCCACGTGTAATTAACAATATGTCCATCTGGATCATAGCTGGTGGAAGCATTAAATACAACTTTTTCGTCCTGTCTCGGTTTTGTAGGCTTTACAGTGAAAAGAGCCTTCGGTGGCACATTGCTCACATTTATCTCTTTCTCCATAATTGTTTTGGCGCTATCGTCATCGATGACTGTTAGAGTTACAACATAAAGCCCATCATCTGCATATTTCCATGTTGCATTTGTTTCATAGCTTTTGTTTCCGTTTCCAAAACTCCATGTGTAATTAACAATATATCCATCTGGATCATAGCTAGTGGAAGTAAATGTGATTGTTTCTAAATCTGTTGGGTTTTGAGGCTGCCATGTGAAATTGACTACAGGTGGCACGTTTTTCACAAGTATAGCTTTGGAAATTTGGGAAACCGTGTCGTCGTCATCGACGACTGTTAAGCTCACTACATAAAGTCCATTATTTTTATACTGATGCGTTGGATTCTTTTCGTAACTTATATTTCCATCTCCAAAGTTCCATGTATAATTGACAATGTTGCCATCCAAATCATATGATTTATCTGTGAATTCAATTGTATCCAAATCTGTTGGTTCATACGGCTTAAAGAGGAAATTGGCTACTGGTGGAACATTTCTTACAGTTATTACTTTTGTTACGTATGCTGTTGCTCCATCATCATCTATAATTGTTAGATTTACAGTATAGTTGCCATTATCAGCATAAACATGTTTTACTTCCTTGCCATATGCCATCCATCCATCTCCAAAGTTCCATGTGTAGTTGGCGATGAAGCCATCGATGTCATAGCTGAGAGATGCATTGAAAATTATTTCATCTACATCTGTTGGATTTTGAGGTTGCCATGTGAAATTGGCTACTGGAGGAGTATTCAGCACAGTTATTTCTTTTTCCATCCATGCCATTCTTCCATCATTATCTGTTACAGTTAGATTTACGATGTATATGCCATCGTCAGCATAATAATGCGTTGGATTCTTTTCATAGCTTATGTTTCCGTCTCCAAAGTTCCAAAGCCATGAAACAATTGCTCCGTCTAAATCTATGGATGCGTCATAGAAATATACTGTTTCGAAAGTGTATGGGGAAGAAGGCTGCCATGTGAAATATGCAATTGGAAAACCTGCTTCTCTTATGAGTGGATAATGGTCTATGCTGTTAGCATCTATTTCATAAGGTGTATCACCTATACCATCCCAGTTTGTATCAACGCCATCATAATCATCCCAGTAATTGCCCACGCTACCATTATCCCACATATTTGCACCATAATCAATTACATGCTGTGTATTTCCTATGAAATTGCTGAAATAGATAAGATTGTCAGCGGAGTTTTCCAAATAGCAACCAATGAAATTGTTTCTAAAATCATTGTAATAGATGATATTATTGTGAGAATATGAAATTTTTAATGCATTTACATAATTATCTGAAAATGTGTTCTTCTCTATGCGGTTATAATTAGAATTATCTAAGACCATACCAATATTATTTCCAAATATGGTGCAATTTCTTACCCTTGATTGTTGAGTATATTTAAATAATATTCCAATAAAGGAGTTATCATGTACAGCACTTTTTTCGAACGCCGAATTCGCGGTATCTAAATATATCCCATAATAATTATCATAAATATTACAATAGGATACTGTTGCATTATTTCCGAAAACATATATTCCTGCATCATTCCAACAATCTCTAATACCAAGATGGTGCATTTCCACATTCTCTCCGATTACAATAAAAGCGCATGATCCCTGTCCGCTGATTATTGTTTCTTCACTCCTCATTCCACTTATATAT
>JAGHBD010000036.1 GCA_021161135.1 Thermoplasmata archaeon | reverse complement strand
TTTTCTTTTAAAAAGAAAAGAATTTTTGAACTAAAAATTCAATTCCTTAGCGAGAGCCATCATAAGATTACTGAAAATCAAGCAATTATATATGGCATAAGTTCAAGATGCATGTAAATGATCAATAAACTTGGAAAATTTTGATCGAAAATCGATGAATTGAACCAATTTTTCACTCATTTTGGAAAACTCTGAAATTTTCAATAAAATGTTTTGTTTTGCAGCTGTTATTGCAGTAAAAAATGCATGATTAATTTGAAAAATAAGCAAATAATTGTCATCCATGTCCTTATTAGTGTATTCTACATATTATGTGTAATCATAACTATCATCGGGATCGTCTCTATTTGAGTCTATATCAATCAAGATCCACGGAGTGGAGTGTCATATTAGGGGAATCTGCACCAAACACAAATGATGACGAACTCTTTCCATCTTAAGGCTCAATGAGAAAAACATTCTGAACCCCCTCTTAGGATACTCACTCCAAAATTGCTCCTCCTACTACGAAAGAAAGCCTTAGGGGTTAAATAATTTGGCTATACCTCTACTCCTCGAAATTCTTGCCGCAATACGGACATATTTTTGCATCGAAAGGAATTGTTCTCCCACAGCTCGGGCAAATCCTATCTCTTTTCTCATAGAATGAGGGTTTGGAAGGCTTCCATGCGATAGCAAGCGCACCACCTACAATGCCTAAAATCATCCCAATAATAAGTCCAGCTGCAGCGCCAAATATACTCAAAATAGAAAAAATGAGTACTAATATCCCTCCTGTTTTGACTTTATCCGGACTCGAGTTAATCATGTATGCACCAATCAAAACTAGTATTCCCCATATCAAACCTAGTATTCCGTATATCATAACTGCTGCCCCAAAAATAGGAACAATACTAAGTATTGCCCCAGCCACTATATAAATCAATGCACCTATAATAATAAAAATTCCCGCTACCAGCGATAAAGCGAATGCTGCCGTTGGTTTGTCTTCCGCCATATAGTAGTAATACTTTTTTTTATATAATTATTATGATTTTTTTTGTGAATCATTACGATAATGGGAGGGGAAAGACCTGGAGGTATAACTATATTGGCTGTATTGTATGTCATTGAGGGACTTTTCGCCTTGGGAATGGGCGGACTGACAATAGCAGGGGGAAGCATGATACCTGTGTTCGGCGGCTTTGTGGCTGCCTTTGGAGCAATATATGTTATCGTTGGTCTCATTGATTTTGCCATAGCATATGGACTTTGGAACCTCAGACCATGGGCGAGAACAGTGGCAATAATATTTGCAATAATTGGCTTGCTCGGCTTTCCAATAGGAACCATAATATCGATAATAATACTCTGGTATCTCTTTAAGCCAGAGATAAAAGAAGCATTCGGCCAGGCGTAATCTTTTTCTCTTCTTCTCCCTTTCTATTTTATCCATGCTAACGAGGGATAAGATAAAGGGTTTTATTTTATTCCCCTCAATAACCTTTGAAAAGATAAAAAAAGAGGGTGTTGATGAATCTATACGCTACTATTTTTCCCTTCTCATGATATACACTGTTATTGTATCCATAATTTATTTCATAACTGACTATAAAGATGAACCAATGTTGCTGTTTTTTGCAATGCTTGGGTCAGTAGCGGGAGGGCTCCTCATTCTTATCATAGGCGCAGCCTGGCTCCATCTCTGGATTGTGCTGCTCGGCGGAAGAGGCTATATTAAAACTGTGAAAATAATTGCGTATGCAAGAACTCCGCAACTCCTTTTTGGCTGGATCGCAATTTTACCATCACTCCTTATGCATACCTTTATCATACCTCATATCGTGAGCCTGCTTTTAGAGGGTATATTTCTTGCATGGGTTTTTGCTTTAACTGTTATTGGAGTGAGAGAAATCCATGAATTTACTACATCAAAGGCGATATTGGGTGTAATAATTTCTCTGATACCTCTCATACTTCTGATAACTATCTCTATATTATTGGATATATGGATAATGACTTTGCCCGAAGTAACCTTTACATAAACTCTCCGCAAGCCATCATGAAAAGCGAAAAGGAACAGCTTTTGAACGAAATAATGCTCCATTAGCATCTCATCTTCTTTCGCAAGCCCTTTAATCCACAACATTAATATTGGGCTTTTCTATTACATGGCGTATGTATGAAATAAGATTTCATGGTAGAGGCGGTCAAGGAGGAAGAATGGCAGCCGAAGCCTATGCGCTGGCTGCTTTTCTTGAAGGGAAATATGCTGTCAGCTTCCCCTTTTTTGGTGCTGAGAGGCGTGGAGCGCCGGTGAGAGCCTTTACGAGAGTGGATGACAAAAAGATAAGGATAAAGACGCAGATTTACGAACCAGATTATGTTGTTGTGCTTGATGAAACACTGATAGAAACAGAAGATGTTCTCGAAGGGCTAAAAGAAGATGGGATGGTGATAATAAATACGCCTAAGAAGCCAGAGGAAGTACAGCTTTCCAAGCCAGTAAAGTGCGCCACTGTAGATGCAACTTCAATAGCCCTTGAAATCCTTGGAAGACCAATAACCAATACTGCCATACTTGGAGCAATTGCTAAGGCTACTGGGAAGGTTAGCATCGACTCCATAGAAAAGGCAATCATTGAAAAATTCGGAGCCCGTCTCGGCAAAGAGGCGGGAGAGAAAAATGCAAAAGCAGCCCGCGTTGCATATGAAAAAACTCTCGTGGGCGTATCACAGGGAGGAAAAGAATTTGTTCCTCGCAAAAGATGGCTGCCAACTGTTGAGGAAATGCCAATTGGTGGTGCAATAGGAACGTTGCAAACAGAAGCTGGTCTGGTTGGTATAGGTTCGTTCATTGAAAATAAAACTGGCGATTGGAGGACATTCATTCCAGTTGTAGATAAGGAGAAGTGCATTGGCTGCAGATTATGCTGGTTTTACTGTCCAGAAGGCTGCATAAGCATGGTTGAAGATAAGGCGACCGTCGATTATGACTACTGCAAGGGTTGCGGAATATGTGCAAATGAATGTCCTGTAAATGCTATTGAAATGAAAAGGGAGGTGAGAGAATGATTCAAAAGCTACCTGCGAAAAAAATGGTTATTACAGGAGACTATGCTGCCGCTTATGGAGCGCTGCTATGCGATGTGGATGTTGTGGCTGCCTATCCCATTACGCCGCAAACACTCATTGTTGAAGAATTTTCCACTTTTGTCAATGATGGCATTACTGATGCAGAATTCATAATGGTTGAATCAGAGCATTCCGCCATGTCCGCATGTATAGCTGCGCAGGCGGCGGGAGCGAGAACATTCACCGCCACATCCTCGCAGGGTCTTGCTTTAATGCATGAGATGCTTTTCGTCGCCTCCGGCTTGCGTTTGCCAATTGTTATGCCAGTTGTCAATAGAACAGTTGCAGCTCCAATAGGGATATGGTGTGAGCATAATGATAGTATGCCGCAGCGTGATGCTGGCTGGATACAGATGGCGTGCGAAGATAATCAGGAAGTGCTGGATATGATTATAATGGCTTACAAGATTGGAGAGCATAAGGATGTTTTGCTTCCTGTGATGCCCTGCTTGGATGCTTTCATTCTGAGCCACACTGTTGAGCCAGTTGAAGCACCTTCAAGCGATGAAGTTGCAGATTTCATTGGAGAGTATAAGCCACATGCTGTACTTGATCCTGATAAGCCCATGGCTATCGGCACCTTTACACCTCCAGAATACATTCAGGAGCTAAGATATCAAACGCATGAGGCGATGAAGAAGGCAAAGGAAGTGATAAAAAATGTAACGAAGGATTTTGCGAGCAAGTTTGGCAGAGATTATTATGGGCTTGTTGAGGAATATAGATGCGATGATGCTGAAGTTGTTTTAATCACCGTTGGCACAGTAACTGGCACAGCGAGAGAAGTCGTCGATAAATTGAGGCAGGAAGGCAAGAAAGTTGGACTTGTTAAATCGCGATTCTATCGCCCATTCCCAGCTGAGGAAGTAAAGAAAATTGCGGAAAATGTGGAGGCGATAGGCGTATATGACAGAGCAATATCTTATGGCTCGGGAGGACCATTGTTTATAGAAACGAGAAATGCACTGTATGGCATGGATGTGCCTGTAATCAATTTCCTTGCGGGCTTGGGAGGAAGGGATGTTGTCACAGGAGATGTTGAGAAAATGTATGAAATACTGCTTGAGAATAAAGGGAAGAAGCCAGCTAAAGAAATATACTGGATTGGAACAAGGGGGGTGAGCATATGAATATAAAGGATTTGCCTGAGGAAAGTTTATTCACACCCGGCCATACAGCATGCGCTGGATGTGCAGCGCCGGCTATAGTAAGGAATATGATGAAGATTTTTGGCAAAGATACCATCGTATATACTCCTGCAAACTGCTTACTCGTTTTCAGCGGAACATATCCTCATTTAGCATGGAAGGTGCCATATCTTCATGAGGCTTTTGAGAACACTGGTGCATGCATTTCAGGAGTGGCGAGAGCATATAGGAGGAAAGGAAGGAAAGTGCTTGTTGTGGGATTTGCTGGTGATGGAGGAACATATGACATAGGTATTCAGGCTCTTTCTGGAGCGGCAGAGAGAAACGAGGATGCGATATATGTGTGCTATGACAATGAGGCATATATGAATACAGGAATACAACGTAGCGGCGCAACACCTTATGGAGCAAGCACCACAACAACACCTGCAGGAAGAAAAATACCTGGTAAACTCGAGCATAAAAAAGATATGGCAGAAATAATGAGGGCACATGAAATTCCTTATGTTGCCACACTCAGCATATCCCACCCAAAAGATTTTCTTGAAAAGGTGAAGAAGGCAAAAGAGACGGAAGGATTCCGCTATCTGCATGTTCTTTCACCATGTCCAACTGGCTGGAGATTTGACCCGAGCAAGACGATAGAAATGGCGAGAAAGGCAGTTGATTCAGGTATGTGGACTCTATATGAGGCAGAATATGGAGAGATAACGAATATATATAAGCCGAAGAAGAAAATACCTGTTGAAGAGTATATAAAGGGGCAGGGACGCTTCCGCCATTTCACCCCGGAAATGATTGAGGAATTGCAGAGATGGGTTGATCGCAAGTGGGAGCGCCTTTATGGCGAGAAGCCATAGTCTCCTTCCTTTTATTTTTGTTTATTTTTAACAACAATTATTTAAAGAGGAGAGATTATTAGTTAAAAATGCTCAGGAAAGAGATAGAAAAACTCAGTGAGAAGGCAATAGAAAGCAGATTTTTCAGGCAGGTAATGAGACAGATAAAGCACAACAGAATTTTTGAAATCATCCAGAGGGAAACGGAGAGAGTTTATGCAAAAAAACTCATGGAGGAAGTCAAAAAAAATCCTCTCCCAAACCATATAGCTATAATAATGGATGGAAATAGAAGATATGCAGTTCAGCAGGGGATGCCTCCGTATAAAGGACATGAACTTGGGAAAGATAAACTTAAAGATGTGGTGAAATGGTGTCATGAACTCGGAATAAAAATCCTTACTGTTTTTGCTTTTTCAACGGATAATTTTAAAAGACCCAAGGAGGAGGTGGAGCATCTTATGCGATTATTTGAGCAGGATCTGAAAAGACTCGCTGAAGATGAAAAAGTAAAAGAAAATAGAGTGAGGATAAAAGTAATAGGAGAAATAGAGCTACTTCCAGAAAATGTTAGGAAGGCGGCAGAAGAAGTTATGGAAAAAACCAAAGATTTTGATAACTATTTCTTCAATATAGCCATAGGATATGGAGGAAGAGAAGAGCTTGTTGAAGCAATGAAAAGAATAGCGAAAGATGTAAAAGAAGGAAAATTGAGGCCAGAGGAAATAAGTAAAGAAGTGATATCCTCCTATCTCTATACGTCCCATCTTCCAATCCCTGATCCTGATTTAATTTTGAGAACCTCTGGCGAAGAGAGAATTTCAAATTTCCTTCTATGGCAACTTGCCTATTCCGAACTTTATTTTGCCGACGTATACTGGCCATCTTTCAAAAAGACAGATTTCCTCAAAGCAATTCTCTCTTATCAGAGGAGGCAGAGGAGATATGGGAAATAAACTGCCACCATTTCTTTTCATTGCTGGCATAATACTGCTTATTCTTGCCATGATAAAAGGAGAAGGAAAGGCAGGAATTTTCATCATATTTCCTTTTTTCGCAGGAAGCGGAATTTTGAGCATTGCAGGCATACTCCTAATATTCCTCTCCTTCGTTATTTTCTTTTTCTCATTTCCTTCCTCGCCCAAATACTGGAATGAAGAGATAAAGGTGGAGAAAAAAACAGGAGGAATTATCTTCATAGGTCCTATTCCAATAATATTCTCGAGCGATTATTCCATTGCAAAAATTCTCTTCATCCTCGCCTCCGTTGCAATATTCTTCATTCTTTTGCTTTTGATTATGCAACTCTTCCCATCCTGAATGCTCCTGTAAGACGAAGCTCCTCGCCTTCAAGCACATAGTCAATCCAGTGGCGAGAAATAACTTCTCCGCATCCCTGCACGCGAAGCTGGAAGCGGGCGCCCTCCTCTCTCAATTCTATGACGCCGTCCATGAGATGTTTTATTGTTTGCACTTCTATCTCTTCATGCATCCCTCTCGTCATACTGAACATTGATGTCGCATTCATTCTTTTGCATATGCCACTCAACACCTGAAGAAAACGGAAAACAGCCTTTGCATCTGAATATACAATGAGGGTAGAAATTGAATCAAATATGATGCGATGACTGCTGCCCTGCTTTTCCTTTAAAATCTGGATGATTGAGGATGCTATTCTTTCCCTGTTGATGGGGCTATCGACAAATACTGCCCATTTGCTTTCCTCCTTTAGTTCCACACTCGTTGAATAAACATCGATGTATCTCACTCTTCCTTCTTCTTCATATTTCTCATATTTCTCATCCAGTTTTTTCATTTCTTCTCTCATGTCAGCAAACGATTTATCTGTTAAAACAAAAAGAATGTCGTTGCCTTCCTCTAAACCAGAAAGAGCGAATCTTTTGAGAATAATTTCTCTTCCAATAAAAGGAGGAGCATATACGAGAACGTTGCTTTTTACAGGTATCCCACCCTTCAGAAGTTCATCAAGCCTATCTATTCCTGTTTTAGCCAGCATTTAAACACTCCAATATTTTCTCAACTAACTTTTCAAAGGCTTCATACACTCCCTTACCTTGCGACGCCACCGTTTCCACTATCTCCGCCTCAGGCAGCCCCATCTTATTTTTCAACTCATCTTTTCTCAATGCTCCTGGCAAATCCTGCTTATTGGCTACTATTACATATGGTATATCACCAAATTTGGCAAGCATGTTCTTGGCAAGCTCGAATTCATGCGGTTTTGTTGAATCTATTACAAGAAAAACACCTTTTGAAGATGAACCAAGTTTATCGAGGAGAGGGAGAAACCTTTCCTGTCCAGGTATTCCGAATATCTCTGCCCTATATTGCTTGTAATCGACAGTTCCATGCTCTACACCAACAGTTGCTCCAAGCCTTTCTACTGGTGTGAAATTCCTTGATATGGATTTTATAAAGGTTGTCTTTCCTGCCTGATAAGGGCCGATGACACTTATTTTTGGAATATATATCCTTATCCCTTCGGGCTTAAATATTTTGAACTCCAGTTTTTTACCCTCTGCCTGACACCAGTCAGCCTTTTTTATTTCCATTCTTTGCCTTGCAACAACATCTTCAACTGTCCTCACTTCAATTATTGCATTGAAAAGTCTCCTCAGTCTGTAAAGTATCGCTTCTTTGTAGGGCCATGAAATGAAATTGTAAATGGTTGTATATCCTTCTTTTGCTACATCTCTATTAATTCTTTCTATACCCTCAAGCGTTTCTCTCTCGCCACACATATCCATTATGTTGGAGAGAGAATCAAAAACTAAGACGCCTCCTCCGCCCACCTTTTCCATTATTTCTATTATGACATCTTCATAACTCCTGATATCATGTGGCTCTTCAACAACAAATTTTTCTTCAGATGGAGCTCCTATAAGTGAGGAATAGCCATCTATTATATGGAGGTTGTTGAAATTTTTTATTTCCCAGCCGAATTCTCTAAATTTCTTTTCAACATTTTTTGGTGAGCTTTCTGAAGCGATATATATTCCATTTAATCCTTTTTTCAGATTATGATATAAGACATGTATGGCGATATTGCTTTCCTCAACGCCAGGCTCGATCTGAAAAATAATAGATTTGCCTTCCGGTATGCCACCCAAATATTCATCCAGTTTTGATATACCGGTTTCAATCATTTTTTCCACTTAATACCTCATCAATTTTTTTGGCTGCCTTTATCATAGCTTCGTATATTTCATCTGCATTCCCTTCAGTAATGCTTGCGAGGAGCGCATGACTACCTGCTCCTATCACCACAATCTTTCTATTTTTACCATCCACAATGACTTTCTTTGGCACCCCCGCTTTTAATTCATCCATTGCAACTTCAGCAGAGCTTAATAAGGTGGCAAGCATTGCAGCAAAAGCCTCGGCATAAACATCCTTAAGGCTGGAATATATCAGAATACCATCTCTTGAAACAATGCAGCTTCCTTCCACATTTGCCTCTGCTTCCAAATCACTGAGTATTTTTTTATAAGCCTCCTCTTTCATAATTATCTGCAAATTATTCGAAAAAAGGTAATAAATCTTTCTAAATTTCGCAAAATTTGGGAAGGTTTTTCTATTATGTTTTAATAAATTTTTATGAAAAGGATGCTATTTGTGCTTGTTGTAAGCTTTGTGATATCAGCTGCTCTTTTTACTTTCCAGAACCATAATGCTGAAAGTGCTGAAAGCAGCGAATATTTTGCTCTTGGCTGCATAAGAGAATATCCCTCTACTCAGCCAACTATAACCTCTTTTGCAACCCCTCCACCGTCTTGGGATTGGAGAAACGTTGATGGAATCAACTATATGACGCCCGTGAAATCGCAGGGGGCATGCGGCTCATGCACAGCTTTTGCTGCTCTTGGTGCTTTTGAAGCAGTTATAAAGATAAAGCAAAATATAACGACAGATTTATCTGAAGCGCATCTTTTTTTCTGCAGTGGAGGAGATTGTGATACGGGATGGTATATTTCCAGCACCCTCGATTATTTAATGAATTATGGCACTCCAGATGAAGATTGCTTCCCATATGATGGGGCTTATGACGGCAATGATTTGCCATGCAGCAATACATGTGATGATTGGCAGCAGAGAGCATGGAAAATAGATGACTGGGGCTGGGTTGATGAGGCAGATATAAAAAATGCCCTCATAACATACGGTCCCCTTATTGCAGGTATGGATGTCTATGAAGATTTTTATGATTACTGGACTAATCCGGATGCATGGCCAAATCAGGTATATTATCATTATTACGGAGCAGAAAAAGGGGGACATGCTGTCGTAATCGTCGGCTATGATGATGCAGGGGGATATTGGATATGCAAAAATAGTTGGGGGACGAGTGGGGGCTTAAATGGGTATTTTAAAATAAAATATGGAAACTGCAGCATAGAAAGCAGTGTAGCATACCTCACATATACTCCAAGTGGCGAGAATAACCCTCCAGTAGCAGATTTCACTTATACGCCAACCAGCCCAACAACACAAGATAACATACAATTCACAGACACAAGTTATGATAGCGATGGAAGCATCATTGCTTGGCACTGGGATTTTGGAGACGGCACAACAAGCAACGAACAAAACCCCATACATCGCTACAATGATGATGGAACATACAATGTAACACTAACTGTAACAGACAATGATGGAGCAACATCAACAACATGGAAACTCATAACAGTTGAAAATGTGCCACCGATAGCCAATTTCTTTTACAGCCCCTCAAATCCGAGGGTATCTGATGTGATTTATTTTTACGATGAATCATATGATAGTGATGGAGAAATAATTTCATGGTTCTGGAGATTTGGTGATGGAAATGTTAGCTATGAGAGAAACCCATCTCATAAATATAATGCAAGTGGTACATATTATGTTATACTCACTGTTGAGGATGACGATGGCGCAAAGGATAGTGTTGTAAAAAAGGTTATTGTCACAAATATGCCACCAGTAGCCAATTTCACATGGCAACCTCAAAATCCAACAGATTTAGATGAAATAACATTCAATGCTTCTTCGAGCTACGATAGCGATGGTTTCATTACTAACTACACATGGGACTTTGGAGATGGAAATGTTGCATACGGCATAGTTGTCCAACACCGCTACAACGATGATGGAATATACAATGTAACGCTAACTGTAACAGACAATGATGGGGCGATATCAACAATAACGAAAGAAATAATGGTTGAAAATGTGCCACCAGTAGCCAATTTCACATGGCAACCATTCACGCCAGAAAAAAATGAGACTATCTTCTTTAATTCCACTTCATATGATTTGGATGGCTTCATTGCCAACTACACATGGAACTTTGGAGACGGAAGCATTGCATATGGAAAGAATGTTAGCCATATTTATATCAAGAGCGGAAAATATAACGTCACTCTCCTTATTACAGATGATGATGGGGATGTAGCGACATATGTAATGCAGATAGAAGTGAAGAAAAAAAGCATGCCAAGTTTTGAATTTCTATTGGTTTTCATGGCATTAGTCATAATTCTTTTAAGAAGAAGACATGTAAGTTAATTTTATAAATCCTAGACGATTAGATGAATGGGGAGCAAAATGAAGGCAAGAAAATTTGTTATATTTCTGGCAGTTGTATTGCTAATTAATACTTTTCACATGGCAGGGATGGAAAAAAGCATAGAAAATTTAGCTACACAAAAAGAATGGCAGAAATTAACAGAGGAAATTTCTTTCTCCAATATAGAAATGAAGGAAAAAGAGAATTACATTGAAGTTTCTTTAGACAACTGCAATTCATATCTAATAAAACCTGGCGCCCCCGTGCTGCCAAAAATGGTGAAGAGATTTGAGCTGCCATTTGGAGCAAAAGATATAGAAGTTAGTGTAGCAGTGAGAGATGTTATGGACTACAACATTTCAAAAGAGATTGTTCCAGCACCTGCCAGATATCGCCTTTCTGATGGAATGCGTGTTGGTGAGGGAAAAAATGAAGCCATATATGAAAGCAAGGAATATTTCCCCTCCAAGTGGTATGATTATCACATCGGCATAGGATTAAATGGAAAAGGAGAGAGGGTTACGCATGTCGTCGTCAATGTTTATCCTGTAAGATATTCACCAATGGAGGAAAAAGCGATTATTGCTCAAAAAGCAGAGATTGAAATTAGATATAAGGCTCCTGAAAAAAGCACATCATCGAGCACATATCAATTACTTGTAATAGCTCCATCTGTCTTTTCAGATGAGCTTCAGCCCCTCATAGAACACAAAAATTCCATGGGGATTTCTGCAATACTGGAAACAACAGAGGAGATTTATTCCAAATATGAGGGAAGGGATGAGCCAGAGAAAATAAAATATGCTATAAAAGATGCAATAGAGGAGTGGGGAGTAAAATATGTGCTGCTGGTGGGAGGGCTTAAATCAATTATATATGCAAAACCACGAGACAACAGCAATGCAGGCGTAAAAGGGTGGTATGTGCCAGTGAGATATTCAAACTGGAAATACTGGCAGGGTGATGATCCTGGCTTTATAACCGACTTGTATTATGCCGACGTATATAAATATGAAGATGGTCAGCCAGTTTTTGATGACTGGGATAGCAATGGTAATGGAATATTTGCAGAATACACCATGGCTAAGAAGGATACACTGGATTTATACCCAGATGTGTATCTTGGGCGCCTTGCATGTAGAAGCGAGAAAGAGGTGAGGGATGTAGTAAATAAAATAATCGCTTATGAAAGCAGTGATAAAAGCAGTTGGTTCTACAGAATGATAGGAATTACAGGAGATGGTTTCCTTGATCAGCAGGACTTGAATATAACTTGGGATGTGAGCAATGTCCCAGATGGAGAATACACGCTGTATGCCCAGAGCTTCAATGATGAAGGCGAGGCAGGACCAATAGATGTAACCCATTTTACCGTAGACCACAATGCGGAAACAAAACTAACATTCAATCATGATGATTATCTGATTCCAGAATTACAGAAAGGTTATCCAGCGCCGCCAATAGCAAAGATTGTTTCCATTTCCGAGGGAGATGTTGTTGGCAAAAACGACTATACCTATTCTCCTTCTGAAAGAGAAGCATATCTCAACTCATATCTTCACTGGGCAGATGTGGAATATGTAGATGGTATTCTTTACATTAGAGGCAAGTCATATGATCCCAAATTATATGGCGATTACACCAACATCCATGTATGGATTGAAAACAGTAATGGCGAGGTTGTTTTTGAAGCATGGAGAAATAATACGCTGCAAATTGCTGAGGGCGACTGGACAGTGGGAGAAAAACTTCTCCATGGAAGGGGTGGCGCATTCTATTACATGCCAGATAATTTTGAGAAAATATTCCTATCTACTGCCAACGGAAATTTCACGGGCAAGAAAGATGTTGTGGAGGCGCTGACTCAAGGAGCTGGCTTTGTATTCTTCTCAGGTCATGGCAGCCCAGGAATATGGGCAAATCACTATCCTGGCATACCTGGCAACAGACAGCATGCTGAAGTGGTGGGCTTATCTGTGAGCGATTTATATGGGCCGCCATATTTCCCGATGGATAAAATAGCGAATGAAGGAAAACCATTCGTATGTGTTGTTGGCGGATGTCACAACAGCCAGTTTAATGTTTCCATAGCTCTGACTGCCATTGACTGGTTCAATAAAAGATACATGAATACATATGGCTATCCTGTGCCGGAATGCTGGAGCTGGTATATAGTTAAACAGCCGGGCACCGGAGCCATCGCAAGCATTGGTAATACAGGATATGGCTACGGAAACTTAGGCGAGTGGTGTGTAGTGGGGGGCGTGGATAACTGGATAACGACAGAGTTTTTCAGAGTATATGCAGAAGGAGAGGCTTTGCCTGTTTTAGGCAATGTTTATGCAGGAGCAGTAAGTAATTACATAACCCATTTCCATGAATTCGTGCTTCCAGATGTCCATGAAGGATGGGATCCTGGCGATTTAAAAACAGTGGAACAGTGGGTTTTACTCGGCGACCCAAGCCTTCAACTCCTCCCTCCCTCATAATTTTTTATATTTTGTTAATTGTCTTTTCGCAATCGCAACTTTTTAATGTGAAAGAGCGATGAAGGGCTATGTATGTAAGTGTTATTGGCGGAGAACATTGCAGCAGGGAAATTTATGATATGGCAATGGAAGTGGGAAGAAGAATAGCGGAAATGGGAGCGGTGCTTGTAACAGGAGGAAGAGGCGGCGTGATGGAAGCAGCCTGCAGAGGAGCAAAAGAAAAAAGAGGTGTGACGATTGGAATTCTCCCGAGTTCATCAAGGGAGGAAGGGAATAAATATCTTGACTATGCAATTGTAACTGGTATAGGATATGCAAGGAATGTTCTTGTGGTTTTGAATGGAGACATAATTATTGCCATCGACGGCCATTACGGCACTCTTTCAGAAATAGCTTTTGCCCTTGAATTTGGAAAGCCGGTTTATGGGCTTTTAAGCTGGGAAGTTGGAATAAAAAACTTCAATAATGTAGATGAACTCTTTGAAGAAATAAAGAAAGACATTGCATTTAATGAATAATAGCTTTGCCGAAAAGAGCTTCTCTTATAATCTCTCTGAATTTTTCAAAACCAACTGATCGAGGAATCACCGCCCTTGCTCCTTCATTCAACAATGCTTCAGCTTTTTCTGTTCCATAAAAAGCAGTGAAACCATATACAACAGCATCCCTGTCAATTTTCATAATTTCTCTTGTTGCCTCTATGCCATCTCTGAAAGGCAAGCCAATATCCATTATAACGATATCCGGTCTTTTACCACTTTCCATTAACTCCTCATATTTTCTAACACCTTCTATGCCATCAGATGCAAAATAGATTTCAGCACCTAAGCTGGAAAGATATCTGGCTATTAAATCCTGAATAAATTCATCGTCTTCTACAATCAATATGATGGGTGAGTTTGATAGCATATTGCTATCAAAATGTGTATGAGTTTATAAATCTTTCGCATCCCCTTACAGCGAAGCACCCGAAAACGAAAAAAATTAATAAACAAAATATATTCACTGGCAGAATGGTAACGATAGCAGAAAGTTTGTGCAGGATAGAAATATTGAAGGAAGGCGGAGAGTTCATAGCTAAAGTGCAGACTCAGGGAGGCACAAAAGAGTATAGAAACACAATTTTCGAGGATTTGCTTAGGGAGCTTTTCATAGATTTGCAGGAGGAGTTCGGCGAGCTATAATGGTGGTAAAAGAAAAGAGAGGGAGGTACCGCTACATTTTATTTAAAAACAATGGCGAGAGCATAGAGCAGATTGCAGCGAAAATAAAAAAATCGCCTGTCAAAATTAAAATAGCATTTTATAGCGATGAATATGCCATAGCAAGATGCAGACATACAGATAAGGAAACAGCTATTTCATTTCTCAACAGTATTGGAATGGAAACAATAAAAACATCTGGCACCATAAAAAAATTGAAGAGACTAATAGGTTTTGGCAAGCCGCAGCCAAGTCAAAGCAGCTCCGCCACAAATCGCGCATTTTTCATTGCACTCTTTCTCTGGTAATGGTGTTCCCAGGCTTTTCATTTCAAGTTCTTCCTCCATTTTTTTGCCACATTCCTCTTTTCCACACCATGGAAGCTCGACTATGCCTTCCTTATCCTCCAGCTTATTGAGAACATGAATGTTCTTCTCCAAAAATTCCTTCGCCCTTTGATAAAGGCGTTCATCATATTCCTTTAATTCATCTTTTATCTTTTCAATTTCCTCTCTTGCAATCCTCTTTTTGATGCCATCTCTTGTTGCAATACGTACAACATTATTTTCTATGTCCTTTGGTCCTATCTCTATTCTTAAAGGCACTCCCTTTAACTCCCAGTCATAAAATTTGTTACCTGGTGTTTTATCTCTATCATCAATGTGGCAGCTCAATCCCATTGCTTCTATCTCCTTCTTAACCTTTCTGCATTCCTCCATTATTTTTTCTTCCCATCCTTTGAAAATTATTGGTATTATTACAACCTTTATGGGGGCTATTGAAGAAGGTAATTTAATACCTTTCTCGTCCCCATGCACACCTATTATTGCACCAAGCACTCTTTCTGACATTCCATATGTTGTTTGATGACAGTAATAATGTTTGCCATCCTTTCCCTCATATTTTATGTTAAATGGAATGGAAAAATTCTGCTTGTATTGGTGTATCGACGCCACCTGCAAGGTTTTCATTGAAGGCATCAGAACATCGAGACCTATTGAATAGTAAGCTCCAGCAAATTTATCCCAATCTGGGCGTTTGCTGGTTACATATGGCAAACAAAGTTTCTTGAAAAATCTCTCCGCTATCTCCAAATCTTCCTTAATCTGCCTTTCCGCATCTTCGAAATCCTCATGACATGTATGTGCTTCAAAGAAATGAATTTCTCTAACCCTTATAAATGCTTTTGTCATTTTTGTCTCATATCTGAATGTATTTACAATCTGAAAGGTTTTCAGGGGTAAATCGGCATGAGAGCGAATCCATAAAGAAAAGATAGAATACAGAGCTGTCTCGGATGTCGGGCGGAGCACAAGCCGCTCCTCCAACTCATTTTTTCCAGCATGCGTTACCCAATAAACTTCTGAAGAAAATCCTTTTATATGTTCCTCCTCTTTTTTGAAATAACCTTCTGGGATGAGAAGAGGAAAATAAACCTCATCATGTCCTGTTCTCTCCATTTCTTCTCTTATAATTGCATCTATATTCTGCATAATTTTCCAGCCATATGGCTTCCATATATTCATACCTTTGACGGGATATCTTTTATCACATAATTCAGCTTCTTCAACAATTTCATTGTACCATTCATCAAATTTCTCTCTGTCAATCATCTTTCCCAAAATAAATACCCATTTAAAAATAATGCTGCTCTTTCAATTCCTTCATTTGTTTTTCTGTTATGCATTCTTTGCATATTCCAAGCATACTCCAGAAACAGCTCATACACGCAATTTTTCCACACCTTATGCAGCGATATTTTGCTTCCCTTATCTCACATATTTCACATTTCCCCTCTATTTTTTCTTCCTCCTCTTTCCCTTCCTTCTCTATCTTTATTCCCTGTTCTTCCATCCATTCCCTAAGCTCTTTATTCATTTCTTCAAGCTTTCTTTTCTGCAACCTTTCCTTAATAAACCTTACAATTTCTTCATCATCCATTTAATCACCATGGAACCTTCTTGAGTTTTAATAAATACGCCAATATATTTGTTGCTAAATGTATCAGTGGAGTTAAGATTAAAAGAAATATGATATGATACCATTGAAAAGCTGAAAGGAACCATTCCCTGGCAAATAAAAAGGCGAAAAGGAAGGCACCGAGAAGAAAATCTATTTGATCAGCTATAATCCACTTTTCTCCTCTCTTTTTTCCAATTCTTCTTTTTACAAAACTTTTCATCATATCCCCAAAAAGAGCGCCGAAGCATAAAGAAAACAGAATAATGAGCATTTCAATTCCTTCTCCAAATGATTGATGGAATAAGTTCATTAAAAATCCTGTCGCCATACCTGCTATCGTGCCTCCTGCGAGCCCTCTCCATGTTTTTCCTCTGCCAAAAATTGGTTTGCCTTGCCACGTTTTGTTGAAATCGATGGGTGTTTTTCCTTTGAATAGCACTGCTGATGCATTTGCAACATAGGCAGGGAATATAAGCCATATTGCATATAGCAGATTAAAGATATTCATGCTTTTACCTCCATTACAATGCTGTCTGCTATTAAATCACCTAATCTTTGCATTTTCGGCGTTATTACCATTAGGAGAAGACTTATCATATAAAACAGCATGAAAAATTCGAGTATTCTTATTATATTTCTGGTAAAAACTGTTATGAAATCCGCCTTCTCACCAGCAACATTCCTCACTTCTATATCCATTATTGCTTTCCCAACCGTTGCTCCAAAATACCATTCAAGACCTATAAAATAGACAATCTGGAAAAAGAGAAAAAGAGAGAGAAGTACATATTCTTCTGCATTGTATATGAGAAGGAAAGCAAGAGAGGACGGAAGAATTATAAAGGTGTCAATAAGGAAAGCCACTATTCTTTTCCACGGAGCAGCATATTTTTTTCGTATAGGCTTATTCAATTCTGTTAGCAATCTGTAAAACCTTATCTCATCAACATTTTTACCCGTTAGCGCTTTTACAATACTTTTATAATCGCCGCCCACGCCAGCCAGCCTGCCAGCATAGTATGCCTCCTTTTTTATTTTCCACTCCTCTCTTTCCTCTCGTGAGAACCTTCTCTTATTTACAATTATAAAGGAAAGGAAGAAGGAAATGAGACCAGCAAGATAAACCATGTCATATATTCCTGCTCCACCCATTGAACCCATGAATGGTTCGGCAAAAAGTTCTGGTAAATGGGAAAAATCTCCTCCTATAATAACGCCGAGTGTGGAGATAGTGTATGAAAATGCACAGGCTTTTGGATGCCTAAAATACAGCAGCAGAGCAATTAAAAAGGAAAGGATGGGAGGAAGAAAATAAAAAGGAAAGTAGGAAACAACGCCAGAAGGTGTAACCATCGTTACCATATAGGTTGCGAATGCTACAAGAAAAGTCGCACCCGCTACTTTCACAAATGAAAATGAATTGGTTTTTATGAAGTAGAAGGCGAGGACAATTGGAATGAGAGCCCCACCAATATTTAAAGCCAGAAAATAGTCCCGATAAAAAAAGAGGGGCAAATCAAAAAACATTGTTGAAGCAGAGCCAACAATTAGCAGCCCAACTTCTCTTTTCCCAAATCCTATTTCTTCAAGTGTTTCTGGATAAAGAAAAAAGAATAGGGATATGGCTATAAGGAGAGCAATAGGAAATACTACTGCAATAAATATTTCAGGGAGCACAAATCTGATATTTGCAAGGTTAAAAAATTCTTTGGTTTATCTGAAGACAATTACAGGACATTCATCCATGCATTGCAGACAATGTATGCAGTTGTCAGCGATATATGCCCTGCCATTTATAATTGAGATGGCGTTTTGGCTGCATTTTGCAACACATACACCACATCCAACACAATTTATCGCCCTGTATATTACGTCCTTAATCAACTCCTCCTTTTCGCTTATTTCTATCTCCTTTCCCAACCTTACCCTTATTCCTCCAACTTCATACTCTCCTTCTTCAATCTTTTTTACATCACCCACTATTTTCAAGAAATTTTCAATTCTCTCTTCATTTCCCTCAATAACATATTCTCTCTCCGCCTTTATCTCATATTTTATTTCACTCCATCTTGGCGGCTTCCTCCACCTCCATAGCCCCAGCGAGAGCCATTCCTTTGGCAATTTATGTTTTGTGGCAAATTTCTGTAATTTCTCTTCAAATCTCCCCCAATCTTTGTGTTTTTTGAGATGAAACTCGGCCATGTCGCTTGCAGGGCATAACCAGCATCCGATTCTGCTGAAACCCTGCTCATATAGAGGATTCCATTTTGCCTTTTTCATAAAAAGGTATAGCCATATGTGCATAGCTGTCCAGTTTTGAATGGGAGATGCTGCAATCTGTCCATGAACCCATGGATTTTTCCATATTTTGCCATGTTCAGCACGATGCTGCGATTCATATCTACGCTGCCCTATAAATGAGAGCACACCATGCGGATAATACTTTTTTATGAGCATTGCTGCCACACCGAGCTTGCATGTTTTGCAGCACCATCTATAATCGCGGGCTGGAATGCCAAAAAAATCTATCGCTTCCCAGAATTTTTCGCCAGCCTTTCCTTCTTTTAACTCAAGCCCATATTTTGCGGCTGTTTCATAAACATTATTTACAGTTTCATCAAATTCCAATCCTGTATTCAGAAATAAAAGCTCTGGTTCATAACCAGCATCGAGAAGCAGAAGCAATGTTGCCAGACTATCCTTTCCACCGCTGAAAGAAACAACGTAAGGCAATCCATATTTTTCAATGGTATTCTGAATAAATCTCTTCTCATTTCCTATCATGCTGAGAATCACATCCTCATTTTCATTTAGCACTTTATTCCATGTTATTTTTTTGCCTTTCTTCGCCTCCTCCACACCACGCCACCTTATCTTGACAGCCATACCTTTGCTGCCAACCATTTCTTTGCCGTTTTTCTTTGCCATTCCTGTAGCAACAACATTTCCTTCCTTATCTAAAACAACAACCTCATCTCCCATCCTTATATTTTCATCCGCTTCCTTTACGCCAGGGGCCATCAAATTTGCTGTTTTGAGAATATATGGCAGGGCGCCATCATCTGCCACAACATACCCCATTTTAATTTTTAAAAGAGAAACATACCATGGGCGTGGCTGAAATTTAAAGCATTTTTCCCATATGTCATAAACAAGATTTCCAGCAACCTTTCCATCGATTATAACCTCATCCTTCCTGTCTATTGCTGGGGTGGCATTTAAAATCACAACTTCCGGCATCCATGCATCGCCAAATTGTTTTTCAATCGTCTTTTCAATCAATCTTTTATCAAACTCGAAAGCAGGACGGATATCGCCAGGAGGCGTAATAGCCACTTTCCTCGCTTTCTCCCCGCAACTACATGTTTTTTTGAGCAAAGGCGTGTTACAGGCATCACAATGATGTAATGCTAATTTCCCGAGACGAATCACATTTTTGAAGAAGGATGTGTATAAATAATTGATGAATCGTCGTTATATTTCATGTTTCAGAATGGAGACCATCAACTTAAGAATAATTTTATAAAAATCCTCCTTTAATTTTTCCATGAACGAGGGGATGGGAATAATTGAAAGGATAATGGAATGGATCGTGAAAAATAGAATTTTTGTTAGAGAAAGAAAAAGTAATGCAGAAAGAGCATTAGGAATGCTTT
>JAGHBD010000151.1 GCA_021161135.1 Thermoplasmata archaeon | reverse complement strand
CAGCAAGTCTTATTGGTACATCATCGATTACCAAATGCTCAAGTTTGTAATCATTGAGAAAAGGAGCGACATCTGGCGGATAAAAAAATTTTTCACCAGGTGGTGTAAGCAAGCCAGAAACAATGATGCCATTTATTCTTTCTGGAGGATATGTGACAGGCACATTTATAACAATACTCTTTTTTCCTATATCGCTCAGCAAATTCCATATGGCCGGCATACGGCGGCTATGACGGGAAATAACCTTTATGCTTTTTCCATCAAAATAGAAGAAATCGAATATGCCATGTTTTGCAGGCTCCACTCCAGTAACTATGCTTGTCCATGCTGGAGCTGAGGAAGGAGGCAGAGTTGATTCAAGTTTGCCGAAGCAGCGAAATTTCTGCAAATTTGGCAATTCATCTATCCATTTTTGGATAAGCGTCGGCTCAGCACCATCGATGCCTATTATGATGCTCCTCATTCTACCTTATATACTTTATCTCCTTCTCTCACCCTATCAATAACTTTTATACCCACTTCATCGCCAGGTTTTGCTTCTTCTATTTTCTGTCTATTTATTTCCATGGATTCCACAATTTGCTCAAAATCTGTTGTTGCACCCTTTATATGTATTTTATCACCGATTTTAAGATTGCCCTTCGTGATTTTAATGGCTGCAACACCTATCTTCGAAAAATAATGCTCAACATATCCAATTTCCTCCATGAGGATAATACAGAAAGCATTATTTATGATATTTGTTTGTTAAAATAGTGAAAATATTGCCATATGCTCTACTCCTCATCTTTTTTGCACCGCAGGCAGCAGGGCTGATAGTCGGCATAGACCACAATTATCCACCTCATGAATTCATTGAGAATGGAGAGGCAAGGGGGTTCAATGTTGATATAATGCGGGCTATAGCAGCCCACATGAATGAAAGCATAGAGTTTAAGCCTATGGCATGGCATGAAGCGTTGGATGCACTGAAAAACGGAAGTATAGACGCTCTTTGCATGGCAAAAAATGAGGAAAGAAGGCAATATTTCGATTTCAGCAAGCCGATACTTGATATAAAACTTGCAATATTTGTGAATGAAGAGATTACAGGCATAGCCAATATAGAAGATTTGGAAGGACATACTGTTGCAGTGGAAAAAGGAGATATAGCAGAGGAAATTTTGTTGAATAGAGGAATAAAGGCTTTCATAATAGAAGCAGATACTCAGGATGAAGCAATGCAACTTCTTGCCGAAAGGGAGGCAGGGGCGTTTTTCGGGAATTATTATACGGGAATATATCTGGTTCATAAATATGGATATAAAGATATAAAGGTGATTGGAGAAGCGATAGACGTTGGTGAAAGGGTTATTGCAGTGAGAAAAGGAAATCATGAACTTCTTGAAAAAATAAATGAAAGTATTGAAGCCATAAAGGCATCTGGTGAATATGATGCAATCTATGAAAAATGGTATGGTGTGCATGTCTATACTGGCAAAAAAATTCCAGAATGGATTTTTCTGCTGCTATTTGCTCTTATTGCGACAATCGCTGGAGGTTTCACCATCATGGGTGTATGGAACAGAACATTGACAAGGAAGGTTAGGGAGCGAACGATGGAGCTGGAGGAACTTAAGAATAAACTAGTGGAAAAAGTCGCAAGCAAAACAGCAGAGCTTAGAACCATTATTTTTTCTCTTGCTCATGACCTTAAAGCCCCTCTGAGGAGCATAAAAAGTTTTACAGCCTTTTTATTGGAAAAACATGACAGAGATGAGGAAGCAAAAAATAGCATTAGACGAATACTTGATGCTGCGGAAAGAATGGAAAAGCAAATTGATGCTCTTCTCCAGTATGGAAAACTCGAGAAAGATTATATTGATATAAGAAAAGTGGATATGAATAAACTTGTTAATGAAGTTATTGCAGAAATGAAAGATTACATAGAGAGCAAAGGTGCAGAAATAAAAGTAAAGAAACTGCCAGAAGCAAGAGGAGACAAAAGCATATTGAAAAGCATAATGTATAATCTTATACACAATGCTGTAAAGTTTGTCGAGCCAGGCAAAAAGCCAGTAGTGGAGATTTATGGAGAAAAAAACGATAGAGTAAAAATATTTGTAAAAGATAATGGTATCGGAATACCCAAAAATGTGGAAGAAGACATATTTGCCCTTTTTACAAAACTCCATGGAAGAGAGGAATATGTTGGCACAGGAGTAGGGCTTGCAATGGTTAAGAAGGGCGTGGAAATGCTGGGTGGAAAAGTTGGCTTCGAAAGTAATGAAAATGAAGGGAGCATCTTCTGGATAGAACTTCCATTTTAAAATTTAAATATGGTTAAAGGCTATCATTTCATGGGAACCGGCTATGGCTATGGAAAGGTTATCCTTTTCAATGAGCATTTTGTTGTGTATGGCATTCCTGCTATAGCTTCTGCAATAGACAAAAAGACAATTGCAGAGGTAAAGAGATGCGATGGAAGCGAATCTTTCATAATACATGATAATAGGGAGGCGACGCCTGGCTATAAAGAGGAAAAACTGGAGCAGCAGAGGGAATCGGTGGAGAGAATAAAAAAGGCGATGGGCATCGATGAATGCATTGAAATATGGCTTCATGGCGACCTGAGGGCGGCGAGCGGTATAGGGGCGAGTGCCGCCAGCTGCGCCGCAATAGCGAGAGCTATAGCAGATGAGTTTGGCATGGAATTGAGTGATGAAAGAATAAATGAGATTGCATATGAAGGGGAGAAAGCATATCATGGCAATCCATCTGGCATAGACAATACCTGCGCAACCTTTGGTGGCCTTGTGTGGTTTGTTAAAGGAAAAGGTATGGAGAGGATAAAGATTGGCGAGCCCGTGGAAATAGTTATGGGTGATACGGGGCTGGTGGCAAATACAAAAAAGGCTGTTGAAGGTGTGAGGGAGAGGAAGGAAAAATACAAGGAAAAGTATGAAAGGATATTCAATGAGGCAGAGAAACTTGCGTATGAAGCGAGGAAGGCAATTACAGAAATGAACTGGGAGAAGGTGGGGGAGCTTATGAATAAAAACCATGAGCTTCTGCAGGAAATAGAGGTGTCATGTAAGGAGCTGGATTTGCTGGTTGAAATAGCAAGGGAGCATGGAGCATATGGAGCAAAAATGACAGGTGGAGGATTAGGTGGTTATATGGTTGCTTTAACTCCTGGCAAAGAGTTGCAGGAAAAAGTGGCGAAGGCTATAGAAAAGGAAGGATTTTATGCATTGCGAACAAGGATAGGGATATAAGCTTCGCAACCCCATATCATATCTTGATTTCACCAAGTTGTAACAATTCTGCACAAATTTTATTTTAAAGACTGCATTAAAAAAAGATGATTGCTTATATAGACATAATTTCTGGTATAAGTGGTGATATGTTTCTTGCTGCTCTAATAGATGCTGGCTTTTCCGCCAAAAAACTGCTTGATGAGTTAAAAAAACTCAACATAAATTTTGATATGGAGGTAAAGAAGGAGGGGGATGTTATTAAAGGTACGTCGGTATATGTATATTCAAGAGACGATAAAAGGAGAGGTTTAAATGATATTCTCTCCATAATAGAGAATAGCGATTTAAGTGAAAATGTAAAGGAAAGGGCGAAAAAAATTTTTACAGATATAGCAAATGTGGAAGCTAAAATACATGGCATAGATGTTGAGGAGGTTCATTTTCATGAGTTAGGGGCAGTGGATACAATTGTGGATATAGTTGGCTCTCTAATAGCTCTTGAGGACTTGGGGATAAGCAAGATATATTCCTCCCCTGTTAAAGTTGGAAGAGGCATTGTAGAATGCATGCATGGGAAACTGCCAGTGCCTGCCCCAGCAACGCTAGAACTGCT
>JAGHBD010000099.1 GCA_021161135.1 Thermoplasmata archaeon | reverse complement strand
GCCTAGCGGTGGCAAGCAAACTAACGAGTATGGAAGGTTTTCAAATGGTGATGAATTTCATGATTCAGCCCATGATATTTTTAAGCGGCGCTTTCTATCCAACCGCTTTCCTTCCTGACTGGCTAAAGACAATGGTGAAAATAAATCCTTTGACATATGGGGTGGATGCAATGAGATATTTTGCTATAGGTGTAAATGAATTCAATGTTATAGCTGATTTATTGATTCTCCTCGTATTCTCGATAACAATGATTCTTATTGGCGGGCATTTCTTCAGGAAAAGTTAATAACCAAGTCAGCAACCCGCCCTAACTACTCCTCCATAAAAGAGCTGTTACTCCAGATTTCCTACCTTCCCACATAAAACTGTAATTTCTGCTACGCGATTGTTCTGCCATTCTTTCAAAAAATTTCATCTAACATTTATCACCTTTCCCTATTATAACGATGTCATTCTTCGATGCATTTGCCTTAGCCAAAGCTTCTACAGGAAAATTATTTTACCCTTCCTCTTTTTCAGATAGATGCAGGAGATAAAAGAAGAGGCAAAGAAATTAGCATCATACAGATTATGCGATGCCTGCCTCGGAAGACAATTTGCGAAGATTGAGCATGGGATAACTAATGAAGAGAGGGGAAGAAGGATAAGAGAGATGAGGGGATGGGAAGCGATTGAGCCATCAAAATGCTGGCTCTGCGAGGGCTTGATGGAGGAGATAGAAAAATTTGCGGATATGGTTGTTGAAGCTCTGGAAGGATATGAATTTAATAACTTTCTTGTTGGCTGCAAAGTTGATGAAGAAATTTTGAAAAGGGAAGAAGAAATCTCCACAGAATATGGAGAGAGTATAAAGAGAGAAATAAATAGAGAAGTGGGAAAGCTAGTTGCAAAGAAAGTTGATAAGCCAGCGGAATTTGTTCATCCTGATATTATTGCAATTGTTGATACAAGATATGATATTGTTAATCTTGATGTTCGCCCTGTTTTTATATATGGGCGATATAGAAAGCTCGTTAGAGGCATACCCCAAACAAAATGGTATTGCAGAAAATGCAGGGGCAGGGGGTGTGAATACTGTAATTTTAAGGGAAAGATGTATGATGAAAGCATTGAAGAGCTTATTGCAGCAAAGGCATTGGAAGTTTTTGAGGCGAAAGATGAGGACTTTCATGGAGCGGGCAGAGAAGACATAGATGTGAGAATGCTCGGGAACGGACGACCTTTCATCCTTGAACTAAAGGAACCGAGAAAAAGAAATATAAACTTAAATGAATTGCGGGAATTAATAAATGAGTATGCGAAGGGAAAGGTGGAAGTAAGCCAGCTTCGCTATGCAACCAGGGATGAAGTGGAGAAAATAAAGGCAGCAAAATACACAAAAACATACAGGGTAAAGGTAAAATTTGAAGAAAAGGGAAAAATTAATGAAGCAGTAAATGCATTAAGGGGTAGCATAATAAGCCAGCGCACGCCGAAGCGGGTCGCCCACAGAAGGGCAGACAAGGTTAGACGTAGGAAGATAATAGACATAAGAATAGAGGAGATTGGAATGAATGAAGCCACGCTGATAATAAAGGCTGAATCAGGCACATACATTAAGGAGCTTGTAACAGGAGACGATGGAAGAACGACGCCCTCTCTGGCGGAGCTGGCTGGGGTGAAAATGGAAGTTAAGGAGTTGGATGTGATAGAAATAGGTGAGGAAAATGAAGAGGTCGAGAGGATTTAGGAGTAAGAGCAGATATAAACTTACAAAAAAGATAAGGAAGGGAGCAATGAATGTGATAACCCGTGCCATGCAGACATTTGAGAATGGGGAAAAAGTAGCGATTGTTATTGATCCTTCTGTGCATCATGGAATGCCACATCCCCGATACCATGGCTATACTGGAGAAGTTGTTGGGAAGCAGGGAAGAGCATACATAATTAAAATCAGGGATAAAAGAAAGATAAAACATCTTATCGCATATCCTGAGCATTTGAGGAAGGTAACATGAAGATTGTGTTGCTTTCTGAAGTTAAGGAAATGCTTTCGAAGTTGAGCAAGGAACGAGAGCTCAACAGGGAGCAAAAAATAGCTTTGGAACATAGTGAGAAGGTGGTAAAGCTCTCTGCAAAGAAATCGAGAGAACTTGTCGAAAAATTGCTTGAAATAGGAAAGATAGACGAAAAGAAGGCATGCAAAATAGCTGATTTATTGCCAAAAGAAAAGGAGGAAGTGGTGGCAATATTTGCAAAGGAAACCTACATTCCATCTGATGACGAAATAGAGCAAATTTTGGAGGTTGTTAGGCAGTATATTTAGGAGGGGAAATGGAGGATTATGTTTATATCCTGGATTATTTACCGACTGGAAGACCAGGATATAGGAGGGGGGCATTAGCTTATGGCGTGGGAGAAAATCAATTTACTCTGTTAGAATTAATTCCGAAACCCAATGTGACTCTTTCTATTGGGGAAAGAGTTTATGTGGGTAAAGAACTTGAGAAAAGGAAAAAAATAGCTAAAGTTAAGGGGAGAGTAAATTATGAGGATCTAACCCCCACAGCACACGGAGAGATATTTTATGTATTGGTTGACATAGTTAAAAACAATGAAGAAAGATTTGTGAAATTCTTTAACGAAGCTCCACCGATAACAACTCGCTTCCATTCCCTTGAACTTCTTCCCGGCTTAGGGAAAAAAACGATGCTTGAGATTCTGGAAGAAAGGAAAAAAGAACCATTCAAAAGTTTTGAAGATATAAAAAATAGAGTTAAAACGATACATAGTCCGGAAAAATTAATTGCAAAAAGAATACTGGAGGAACTTGAAAATCCAAATGAAAAATACCGCCTTTTTACTCGTCCACCTCTTATACGGAGATGAAATTCAGCCAGCATTTTCTGATTGATGAGAGAGTTGCAGAGAGACAGATTAAATATGCAGATCTGCAACCAGATGACGTTGTTCTTGAAATAGGTGCGGGAAATGGAATTTTGACAAGAAAAATTGCCAAGGTGGCGAAAGTTATTGCCATTGAAATTGATGAAAGATTCATTGAAAAATTGAGTAAAATAAAGAATGTTGATGTTATTCATGGAGATGCATTGAAGGTGGATTTTAATGAACTAGATTTTAACAAAGTAATATCCAATATCCCATACCATATTTCATCTCCCCTCACATTCAAACTTCTCGATAGCCATTTTGAACAGGCTATACTGATGTATCAAAAAGAGTTTGCAGAAAGAATGGTTGCAAAAGCAGGCAGCAGGCAATACTCCCGCCTCTCGGTTATGGTTTATTACAGAGCAGATTGCGAAATATTGGAATATGTGCCCCGCCATGCCTTCCGCCCAACACCAAAGGTTGATTCGTGTATAGTTAGGCTTAAGCCCATAGGCAAAAGATTTGAAGTGAATGAGGAACTTTTTGAGAAGGTTACGAGGGCATTGTTCTCCCACAGGAGAAAAAAGATAAAAAATGCCCTTCTTATGGAGGGAATTGTGAGCAAGGAAAATATTGATGCCCTTCCTTTTATCGAAGAGAGGGTGGAACATTTAACGCCTGAGGAGATAGCTGAGCTGGTGAAAAAAATAGAGGAGATAAAATGAAGGAAGTATTTGAAAAGGTGGATGCCATCGTGATAAAAACACCCGATGAAAATTTCTTTTATTTTACTCGCCGCTATGGAACGTGGGAAAACAGTTATGCAATTATATTTCCAGAAAAGGTGGAGATAATAGCTCCTCCATTGGAGGAGGGAAAGGCGCATTTTTATAAAAATAAGGATGAAATGGAAAAGCTTCTGAAGGAATTTTTAAATGTTGCCAGAGTTGGCTTCAATGGAGAGAAACTCTCTTACAGAGATTACAGATATCTCAAGAGCATTACTAAAGCAAGGTTTGTTGATGTGAGCAAGGAACTAAAAAGGATGAGGCTTGTAAAGAGAAAAGAGGAAATTGAGGCAATATATAGGGCGAATAGAATTACGAGAAGCGTTGTAGAGAATATTGAAATGGATGGAAAGAGCGAGAAGGAGCTTGCTGCTGAAATAGAATGTGGTTTTCTTAGAAAAAATGCAACAAATGCTTTTCCGACTATAGTTGCTTTTGGCAAACATACTGCTTCTCCCCACCATCTGCCATCGAGAAAGAGATTCGTTACACCAGCATTAATAGATGCTGGGGCAAAATATATGGGCTATTGCGCTGATTTGACAAGAAGTTTTGTTAAAGGAAGAGGAAAGAAACTCTATGAAATTGTTGAAGAAGCCCTTTATATGGCAATAGATGAGATGGAGGAGGGAAGGAAAGCAGGAGATGTTTATGAAATTGTTGAAAAATTTTTTGAAAAGCATGGCTATAAAATGCGACATGCTTTAGGACACTCCATAGGAATAAATGTTCATGATGGATTTTCATTAAGCAAAAAAGCTGATTTTATGCTGGAGGAAAATATGGTTTTTGCGGTGGAGCCAGCGGTATATTTGAAAAATTATGGCATAAGAATTGAGGAAGATGTTGTTATAAAGGCGGGAAAAGCCAGAATAATTAGATAGGTTAATAAGGACACAGATATTCAAATTTTATGAGAAATCTGAATGAGATAGCCAGTAAAATAGAAGAGGAACTCAATGAGAAAGATGATTTGCGTGAAAAAACTCTCAAGAAGTGCAGGGATATAATAAGGGAATGCAGAAAGGGAATAAAGGCAATACATGGGGGCGAATTAAAGGAGGCAAAAAAACACATAGAAAAGGCAAGAAAAATACTGCTGGAAACAAAAGAGGCAATAGAAAAACACCCTGATATACTAACTGCTGGCTATATGGAAAATGCAATGCAGGAGGTAGCGGAGGCGGAGATTTTTCTTGCAATAAAGGAGGAAAGGGATTTTCCGTATCCAGAAGAAATTGGAGTTAGTTATACCGCCTACCTTCTCGGGCTTGCAGATGTTGTTGGAGAGCTGCGGAGAATGGGAGTATATTTAATGAAAAATGGGAATATTGGAGAGGTGGAGGAAATTCTGCAACTCATGGAGGAGATATGTGACAAGGTAATGGAATTTGATTATCCATCGGGCTTGCTGCCAATAAAGAGAAAGCAGGATGTGATAAAGAAGGTGCTTGAAAAAATGAGGGGTGAGGTGGCAATCTTCAAGAAGAGTAAGGAACTCGAAAATAAGATAGAAGCAATAATAAAAAGGTTGAGAGAGGAAAAAAAGGAAAGCGAGGAAACAATGGATATCGATTCTTTACTTTGAATAAATGACTCTGCCCTCCTTTATCACCTTTTCCACCAGATTAACACCTATTTTATATGGAATGAAAGTATGGGAGGGCACGTTCATTATGAGCAAATCCGCTTTTTTGCCCACTTCAATGCTACCGATGCTATCATCCATTTTCAGGGCTTTTGCTGCATTTAGTGTCGCAGCCTTGAGGGCTTCGAGGGGTTTCATTCTCATTTTGTAGCATGCAAGCTGAACAACAAACTGCATATTTAGCGTGTAACAATTTGGGTTCATATCAGTGGCTAATGCTACTGTAACCCCATTATCTATCATCCTCCTTGCATCAGGATACCCCTCATTTAGCACAAAAGGTGTTGCAGGCAAAAGCGTTGCCACAACCCCAGCAGAAGCCAGCAGCCGCATTTCCTCCTCGCCTGTCATGAGTAAGTGATCGGCAGATGCTGCCTTTATTTCCGCTGCCAGCCTGCTGCAGCCCATACATGTAAATTCGTCGGCGTGAATTTTGGGCAGCATTCCATATTCCTTTGCTGCCATCAATATTTTTTTGGATTGTTCAACGCTGAAATAACCTTTTTCGCAAAAAACATCGCAGAATTTTGCCAGCTTTCTTTTCCCTATTTCAGGTATCATCTCCTCCACAATTTCTTGGGTAAATTCTTCTGCCTCCGCATCACTTGGTATAGCATGGGCAAGGAATGTTGGAATAATATCGATAGGCATTTCCCTATTTAATTCTTCAATAACTTCAAGCATTTTAATCTCGCTATTTTTATCAAGTCCGTAACCACTTTTGATTTCCAGCGTTGTCGTTCCATGAGCCATCATCTCTTTTATTCGCTGCAGCGCTTCTTTTTTTAGCCTTTCCTTACTTGCATGGCGAGTTTCTTCAACTGTATATGATATTCCTCCGCCTTTCTCTGCAATTTCTTGATAACTCAGTCCTTCTATTTTCCATTCCACTTCAAAATCACGATAGCCCGCAAACACTGTATGAGTGTGGCAATCAACAAAACCCGGCATAACAAATTTGTTGCCAGCATCTATAATTTCATCCGCCTCTCTTTCTTTTCCTATATCTGCTATCAGTCCGTTTTCAATGTAAATACATGTATTTTTCATAATTTTATATCCATCGAAAAGCTCTCCAATGTTTTTAATGAGTAGGCTCATGAATAAGCATTGAAAAGAAATATAAAAGAATTTATGGAATGGTAACACACTCTGCGAAACCCACAGCAAAATCAGAGTTATTAAACTGAAACCATATTCCTGTAAAACCATATAGTGTGACACTCATTGGACAATATCCTTCATGATATTTCTCCACTTTGTTAATTCCCATTGCTCCAACTGTTAGTATAAATCCTTCATATGTGGTGCAAAGCAGGGGCTTGGAACGATAAATTTTTACTGGCATGATTTGCTGCCATTCCATATATGCATCCAGTATAGGGAAAACTATTTTTGCGAGTTTCTCACATAGCATGCCAATCCAATATGCAATTTCTTCAACTAATATGTAAATTATAAAGTTGCATCTAAACCAGTATCCTCCTATAAAAATGAAGCAGAAAATATTAAGAACTTCCACAAAAGGTAGCAAGAGAACAATCCTGCTGTTGGGTGAGGTGTTTTTTCCGCTTTTCTGTGGAGTAATCTGCATTACATCAATGCATGTACAGCGAATACTGCAACAAGAAAAATGAGGCCAAGTTTAGTGATGAGAATACTTTCATTTCTTTTCTTGGGGCTCCATCCATAGTCGTCGAGACGATAGAACAGGAGCCATCCGTACTGGCTGAAAAAGGCAAATAAAGATAGGAGGATAATTTCAAGCCATTCCTTGCCAAGTTTAAAGGTTCCATCAACACCATAGAAATATCCTGCTTGAACATAAAATGAGCCTATTACAAGAAACATTGCTCCGAATGCCATCTGGCTTTCGTGATGCATGAGTCCCTCTGCATATAAAGATACGATAGCTCCTATCACAGCAAAAACAATAACAGGCCATCCACTCTGCCATGCAAGATATATTGCAATGGACAGGAGGACAATGAGACATGCAACGAGTAAAATTTTTAATGCCCTTTTACTCAGCGTGCATCTCTTTTCTATTTCATAATGATACAAATCATGAATTGTATGGGCAAGAACATAATGCGTCAGAAAGCCGCCTAAGCTGGTTAAAATAACGCCTATCCAATAAATTTTTCCTATGAGTATTGCAGCATAAAAAGAGGCAAGAAGAGGAAAAAAACTACCTGTGATAATAGAGGTAAAAATAGTGAAAGGGGAAAGCATGCCCTTTTCCTCTATTCCCATCAGATCACCATATTAATATTGCTTATCATCGCATTTACAATATAACGTGGAGCCTCCTTTAATAATTCCTTATAAACTGTATCTGGAATCAGAGGAGATGATGCAAGTTCAATAGCCCTCTCAACATGCTTTTTAATTTCCTCCTTATAAATTTCTTTCAAATCCAAACCATTTCTCCTTAACGCCTCCTCCACAATTTCAGTGCCATTTTCCTTCAACTTTTTAACAATCTCTGGATCAAGTTTTTCTCCATATGCTCTGATAATTGGCATTATTATTCCTTCCTCAATCTTCCCCATTACAATATCTACCAGATCATCAGCAAGCTGATAAGCTAAGCCAACTTCCCTTCCATATTCTCTCATTAAATGGATGAGTTCTGGAGGTGCTTTTGCCTCTATCGCCCCCGCCCTGCAGGCTGTGGCGAAAAGGGAGGCGGTTTTCATTTCTATTATTTTGAAATATTCTTTTATGAGCTTATTCGGATTTTCTCCATTAATTATGTCTTCAAGATGTGCATTGAAATCTATATCCTTGAGTTGCCCCATCAGAGTTTCGTCCCATGTATCAAGAAAAATCTGTGCATTTTCTATTCCATGAGCAAGGGAGATGCGGAATGCCCTGCTTATCATTCTATGCCCTATAAGAATGGCTGCTCCTATGCCTCGCACCACATGTAAAGCTGGCTTTCCCCTCCTTTCATCATCCCCATCCATTATGTCGTCATGGATGAGAGAGGCAGAATGGGCAAGCTCTATACCCATTGCACTTTCCAGAGCATACCTGTAGCGTTGCTCACTCCCATTGCATGCATGAAATGCAAGTAACAACATTGCTGGACGGAGCATTTTTCCTCCTTCCAGTGCATAAAGCATGTCCTCATCATGTATGTTTTTGAGAATCTCCTCTCTCACCTCTTTTCGGGCATGCCTGAAGAAATCTTGGAAAGTTACAGCTGTGGCTTTTATAGACATGAAATCCAAATAAAATTTTAGTATAAGTATTTAACCGCTCAAAAATAGAAAGAGGGGAGATGTAACGGGAGTTTTATCTCGCCCAGATACCGTTTATATGCATTACTACAAATCCTTTTTCATTCATGAATCCATCAACTGTAATTTGCTCACCAATTAAACCTTGCAACTCTGCATCCATTCTTTCGAGTGAGCCATCTCTGTCGATATCACTTTTAGAAAAACCATGCTTTATTATGAGCATCTTGCCATCCACATAGTAGCTTCCATTATTGTATTCAAGTATTCCGCTCATTTCTACAAGCTCAGGCGTTTCTCTTGGTGCCCTAAGCCATATTCCATTGATGTGGCTTACGTATAATGTGCCATTTCGCAACACTCCATTAACGACGATGTTGCTTCCGATCAAACCTTCCATCTCCTGCCATACATATTCGTAGTTTCCATCTCCGTCATAATCGCTTTTTGCAATACTGTTCATGAAATATTCATTTCCGAGATACAGGGGTGTGGTATCAATGTAATAGCTTCCATTATTGTATTCCAGCACACCTTCCATTCTTGTGGCATTTAGCATATTTCGCCATGCATGCTCCATCATGTGATTATGACGTTGCCTTTCTTTTCCCATATGTCGCCACATATGCTTGAATTTCTGCCATTTCTCCGCAAACTCGTCACCCATGTTATCGATACCATTTGCTCCAGCCTCAACAAGCACAGCCAGCCCAACGATGGCAACTATAGCCAAAGCAGCATATATCCTTTTCATTTTTATCACCGAAAAAACAGCATCCTGCAAATATATATTGATTTACCATATTCGATGCCAATTCTTTCCCAAATCTCTCCCAAATTATTCCAGACTCAGCACAAGGAGTATAATCAAGGCAAGTGTTTCGAAGAAAGGAGGCAAGAGTAGAAATGAATGCACAAACATTCCAAGTAAGAAAATAACTTTTTGTATTAAGAGGACTCCGATGAAAAATACCAAGCCTAACGTAAACGAGGATTTTGTTTTGGCAAAACTTACCATATATAAGATGAGAAGAGCCAGAAGGAGAACTATATTAAGCACTATAAAAACTAGGAATAGTTTGCCCACGAGTGGCGAACTAACTCTTTTTTCAATATCTTCTTTCCACTTTGGTCCATAACTTGCTTCAACTATTGAAGATGTTATTAGAAGCACAACTAGCAACACAAGCAATTTTTTCATACTACTTCAACCTCCTTTCATTTATTTTATTTTTCCCAATTTTCTCCCAAATCTCATGGAAAAATTTCATATTCTGCTCTAATAGCTCGGAAATAAAATACATCTTTCCATAACCTTCCCCCATGGAAGCAATAAGGCTGTTTTTTTCTAACACTTTGAGATGATGCCTCACTGTTTTATAATCCAAGCCCAACTCCTTTGCCAGTTCATTCGCATTCATTGGGTTCTCAGCGAGTTTTTCGAGGATTCTGCCTCTTGTCAATCCTCCTTTGGTTGCAGCAAGCAGCCACCACAGTATTTTTTTAACAGGATTCAACAAAAGAAAATGGGAACGAAGCTTATAAGGTTAGCTATACTGTTTCATTAATCAAGATGCCTTGACGAAATGCCCTCACTTCTTCTATGGATGGAAGTTCTACTTTCTTTTGTTTTTTCTTTCTTCTGTTATATTCTTCTTTGCCCATTTCTCTAAGTATTTGCTCTCCCTTATTCCTTACCTCATCAAGTTTTGCATTTACGGCATCCACAGTGTGACGGAGAGCAAATGCAAGAGCCGATAAAATTTCTTTAAATGTGGCAGGGAATCCTTCAAATATTATGTCTCTTTCTGGTATCCTCACTCTCCATGCAGGTTCCTCACCAAATTCCGCTATGGGTAACCCCATACCTGCTTCAAGAACGTCTGAGAAAGTTGGATCAAGCTGTATCCATTCTCCATCTATATAAAGCTCTGCACATCCGTGAAGGGAGTCAAGAAAGCCCAGCATTTGATAAGTTTCATACAAAACGGGATCATTTCTGAGCATTACATCTGCCATTTCATCTGCTGGCTCAAATGCATAGAGGCGATATCTTGCTTTTATTCCTCCGGCTCTTGCAAGAGCTATTAACAAACTCATTTGGTCAAGACATACTCCTCCCTTGCTTTTAAGTACTCCTATTGCTCCTCCCATTGGTTTGAAAACGAGAAATTTCTGATTTTTAACAAAATAAAATATTGATTTGGCATATTCAAGTGGCTCTTTTTCATATGCTCCCAGCTTCTTTGCCATTGCCCTTATTTCCTTAGCATGGCAGTCGCAGAGACGAGTGGGACGGAGATATTTTTCATCACTTACAGGTGGCAAATCTCTGAAATCTTCTTCTCTTAACATTTTTGTGCTATCATACATGCTCTCATCTTCGAGATGCGCCCAAGGCGGTTTGGAGACGGCGATGCGCTTTTTCCATGCTTTTAAGTTATTAAACATAACTTTTGGATTCCTTGCTACAGCATATGATAGAGGACCGAGTGTTTTAAAAAAATTCTTTATAAGAGGCATTGGGGGTATGTCTCCTTTATCAATTTTTTCTTGCAACCATCCCATATTATCACCTCATCTCCTCAACCATGAGTTCTCGCATCAAATTACCACATCCCTTCGCTTCTGCCCCAGCCATTCTCGTTATTTCCCCTTTTATTACAACGCCTTCCCTTCCACATTCTGGACAGGCATCGAGAAGCTTTACCTTATCTCCTGTCATTATAAAGCCTGGATAGCTATTTGCTGCTGGGTCGAGAAAAGCGAATCTTCCTTCCTCGCCAAATCCAACTGGCTCGTAATTTTCATCGAGCACTATCGGATAAATCCAAGGCGGAATATGCTTATATCTCGCTTCACAGTCCAAGGCGAGTGCATTCATCTCAGACATTCCATAAACATCTCTGTAATTATTCTTTTCTATTCCAAAGAATTCTTCTATTTTCTTTGCCATTTCTTCAGCTGATATTTTTATATGTTCATGTATTTTCCATCCTCCGCCTGTTATTATAACTGAGTTGCTTTCTCCCAGATTTAGATATACTCCTTCCTCCTCCATCAAATTCATCAAATCATATAGCTGGAACGGGAAGGTAATCATGTAAATCTGTTTTTTTCTCCTGTCCATCTCTTGAAGGAGACGAAGGAGTTTAATTTGCCCCTTATGCATAGCCTTTTTTATAACAAGCAGTTTGATTTTATCCCCCATGCCATTTATATGGCCAGACATTATCCTTATTATATCTAAGGTGAGTTGCTTATCTGTGAGGAAATGGCGATGGTCTTCATCAAATATTCTCGTGCCCTCTGCCACCCAGCGCCCCATTGTAAGGTGTGTTTTTATGGGTCCTGGATATATTATGTGGGCATCATCATCTGGGGGATAAATTGAAAAAAGAAGTATTTTGTCGGCGGAATAAAACATTCTTTTTCTCGTTATTTCGTCTCTGAACATGAAACTGAATTTTCCCGTTGTGCCTGAAGAGTGGGTAACAATGCCATTGAGTTTCTTTTCAGCCCATATTAGAAAATCCTGAAGGTTTTTACCTCTGAAATCGAAATCCCCAATATCTATTGAAGAAACTGTATAAAGCCACTCATAGAGCTTCTTTGGCTCGCTGCTCGGATAATCTTTGAAAAATTTGTCTGGTATGAGAGGTATTTTTACAAAATCATCATCGCTTTTTATGTCATCAGGTGAAACACTATTGTCCTTGCAGTATTTATGGTAGAAAAGATTGTTTTTATAATGATGGGCAAAAGATTCCTTGATTGCCTTAAGTCGCTTTTCTTCCACATCTTTTTTGTTGTAAAGAAAATAATCATCTAATCCATAAATTAGTTTATCAACCTCTTTCCAATTTTCAGCAGGAAGTAAAAACTCTTCCTTTAATCTTTGCATGAGCTTCATGATGCTTCAATTGCCGCCAGAATATAATATTTCTTTAAAGAAGTTTTAAGAAGAATTAAAAATTAACTGAAACACTCCGCCAAGCACGAAAGCATTAATAATGAAAAAAGCATTCCCAAACATGGCAGACAAATATGAGGAATGGGTGAAGAATTTTAAGTGGGATGTGCCGGAATATTATTCAATAGCAGATGTCGTTGATGAACACGCCAAAGATAGGAGTAAGGTAGCGATATATTACGAGGATGCAGATGGTAATAAAGGAAAGATGACATACTGGGAGTTAAGCGATGAATCCAACAGATTTGGCAATCTCCTTCGAAACTTGGGAATGAAAAAGGGGGATAGAATAATGGTTATAATGCCCCGCCTGCCAGAGGTTTTTGTTGCCCAGATAGGGAGTTTCAAAATAGGGGCAATTGTGGTTCCCTGCCCTGATATGTTGAGGGCTAAGGATATAGAATATCGTGCCAACAATTGTGAGGCAAAGACAATCATCGCATCCGTTGATTCGACGGTTGAAGTTGATAAAGTAAGGGATAAAATACCTGTGGAGAATTTCATAGTTGTTGGTGGAGAAAAAGATGGGTGGCTCAGCTATGAAAAGGAGGTTCATCAGCAATCGCGCCATCTTGAAAAGGAAAAAATAAAATCCACAGATATAATGACAATAAATTATACATCTGGCACAACGGGTGAGCCGAAAGGAGTAATGCATGACCACAAATGGATTTATTGCTTGTCAAAGACCAATGCCGTATATTGGTGGGCTGCAAAACCAGATGAGCTTTTATGGGCAACAACATCTCCTGGATGGGCAAAATGGTTCTGGAGCCCGATAGGAGTGGCTTTAGCTATAGGGGCGAGCCAGCTCATATATAATGGCAGGTTTAAACCAGCAAAGTTTCTGGAACTTATGGAGAAATACAGGGTGAATCGTCTTTGCTCCACACCAACAGAATACAGAATGTGGGCTCAGGAGGATTTGGAAAGCTACGACCTTTCTGACATGAAAAAGTTTTTGAGCGCTGGAGAGGCATTGAATAGGGAGGTCATAGACAGATTTTACAAGGCATACGGACTGAAAATATATGATGGCTACGGTCAAACTGAAACGAGTGGCTTGGTATGCAATTACGACGGAATAGAAATAAAGCCAGGCTCAATGGGCAAGCCGATGCCAGGCGCCGATATAAAGCTTGTTGATGAGGAGGGAAAGGAGGTACCAGTCGGGCAAGTAGGGCAGATTGCTGTGCCCATTACACATCCTGGCTTAATGGTTGGCTACTGGAATGGAAAAACAATAGAAGAGTTGGCTGTAAATGGCTTGTACTTGACTGGTGACTTGGCAAGGATGGACGAAGACGGCTACATATGGTTTGAAGGAAGAGCTGATGATGTAATAAAATCATCCGGTTATCGTATTGGTCCATTCGAAGTTGAGGATGCTCTGGTGAAGCATCCTGCTGTCGTGGAAGCTGCTGTTGTTGCCTCGCCAGACAAAATTAGAGGTAATATTGTTAAGGCATTTGTTGTTCTGGCGAAAGGATATAAGCCAAGTGAAGCATTGATTAAAGAACTACAAGATTTTGTAAAGCAGCAGACAGCTCCATATAAATATCCGAGAGAAATTGAATTTGTCGATAGCTTGCCAAAAACAATTAGTGGAAAAATAAGGAGAGTTGAATTAAGAGAAAGGGAAAGAAAAAGGAAGCTAGAGATGTGGGCAAAGGAAGAGCAAGGCAATTAAAGGATCTGGTGGCGTAGCTTAAAAAGAGTAAAAAGATGGATAAAGCCCATAACAGCTAAAGTTGCAGTTATGCTGCCAAAAAGGATGAATTCGTAGCTTGTTACAGGTATATTTTGGAGCAGGCAACAAACACAACGGATGCAAAGATGGCTACTATAAAGCAAATAGCTACAATGATTGCAAAGGCGACTTTTTTCATTGCTCCATTTTCCATTTTATGGATTCTAAAAAGCACCATTTCAGCAACACATGCACCTTTACCTTTTTAGCAAATTCTTCCCATTCCATATTTACCCATGAGGAGGTCCAGGCGGCAATATGTTAAACACCCTTACTTTTATCCTGCATATATCGCTCGAGATCTCTCCCACTGCTCTCGCTTTGATTTCGTGAGTAAAGAAAGCTCGGTTGGTGTAGTTATAAACGTGAGGCGCTGAATAGCTGAAACCCTTGAGTTCTCCATCAAAATAAAATTCCACTCTTTTTATACCCCCATTTCCATCAATCAAAACTTCCGAATGTATTCTACCAATTATTACTGGAAAAGCCTTGCTTATCTCCATTATCTCTCTATCTCCAAAATAAATTCTTCCCATTTTCGGCTGGATAAACTTCGCCCTCACCGAAAAATTTTCGTTTGCTATCGTTGCTGCTGTGGCTAAAACAAGTTTGCACACTTTTGCAAGATATGATATATTTACATGCTCAATAGTATCGTTGGGAGTATGCATATTTTCGTTGAAATCATACTCGACAAGAAATACTGCCTCATAACCATAATCAATAAAAGACTGATGATCTCCTGCTGGAAAATTGCCATGCCTATACAAAGAAAGCCCTATATTGTATCTCTCTGCCACACTTTCAGCAACATCAGTAATCCACAAAGATGCCTCATCAGATAAAACACGCAGCAACCTTCCGCCTTCTTCGCTGGCTACATGGCCAACGGTGTCTACATTTATATCTGCTATAATATCTGTATTTTCCTCATATAACATTCTCACATATTTCTGGCTTCCAAGCATCCCCTGTTCCTCGCCAGAGAAAGCAACAAACTTTATTGTATGCTGAAAGGAGTAGGATGCCATAATTTTTGCAGCCATTAAAAGGCACGAGATGCCGGAGCCATCGTCATCGGCGCCAGGTGATGTAGGATAGCTGTCGTAATGGGCAGAGAGAATAAGAGTAGCATTGTCCTTGCCAGCGATGGTTGCAATTACATTATCTCCTTCGTATTTTCCATTTTTCCAGTGAATTGTTGTGACAGCGAGTCCGTAATTCTCAAATTCGTTGACTAAATACTCCTTAACTTCATTACAAGCCTCACTTCCAGTTGGATGTTCTCCAAAACTCTGGATGGTGGAAACATATTCATGCAATTCTTCTTCGTTCACCATCTCGAGCATTTTTTCGATTTCATCTTTTTCCCCTAAAATGGTAACTGAAGAGAAAACCAGCAGAACAGATATGGCTATTACGAACACCTTCATAGATAGAAAAGAATCCTAACTATTTAATATTTTATAGCCTAAAGG
>JAGHBD010000014.1 GCA_021161135.1 Thermoplasmata archaeon | reverse complement strand
GCTAAGGAAATACAACATAGAAAAACCTTTATGGATTTTCGTTGGAAGCAAGGTTACAGGGAAAGGTATTAATTCGGATGTAGTTAGAGTAATTCAATTTTTAGATAAGATAGTAAGAGATGAAAATTACTTGAAAGAGAATATCGAGAAAATTCTTACTGGAAAATCAGGGCTTATAGACAATGAAGGGAATGATATTTTCAAAGGAAAATTTGAGTTTATAAGAAAATTATCTGTGGATGAAATTGTTGAGGATATCTATCAAAAAGTTTTTGGTGGTAAGGGAAGATTGGAGCTTTATGAGATAAAGAACGCTGAAGGTGAAATAGGACTCAAAACCCCCACAGGAGAAAAATATTTTGGTGTTGTTAATGTTGGAGATGTGCGTTCTTTGAAAAAATTGATTAAAGAATCGGAAATTGAAGTTAAAGAAGACCATTTCAGCCAATCATTGTTTTTCGGACTAAACGAGAGTAATTCTCACGTAAATATTCTTATTGGCTCAAAAAAATTTGTTGAAGGTTGGAACTCTTGGAGAGTTTCAAATATGGGTTTAATAAATATGGGAAAGGGTGAAGGACCTCAGATTATCCAATTGTTTGGCAGAGGTGTGAGACTGAAAGGCAAAGATTATTCATTGAAAAGAGAAGAGAATCCTGATTATAAATTAAAAGCACTGCAAACTCTTTTCATTTTCGGTTTAAATGCGGATTACATAAATGCATTCCTTACTACAATAGAAAAAGAGGAAGTGGATTATGAAGAGATAGTTATTTCAATTAGGTTCAACAAGCCGGAAGAATGGGAAGGAAAAATTTATACCATTAAAACCAAAGAAGATTTTGATTTTCTTGAGCATTCTGTAAAACTTAAAATTGATGAAAATATTTTGAAGAATATCAAGATAGATTTAAGACCAAAAATTACAATTGCACATGGTTTGACAGTTGGAAGAGTTGATACCGTTACTGAAGAACCTTTGGATATACCAGATGATTATTTTGAATTGCTTTATTGGGATTCAATTTATTCAGATATTATGAATTATAAAATCACCAAAGGAATGTTTAATCTGCTTATAAATAGAGAGAGCCTTAAACAAATAATATTGTCTAAGAAGTATAAGATATTTATTGCTGAATCTCCGGGATTGAAAATTGAAGGTAATGGAAGCAAGCCCGTATTGAGAATAACATCCTTTGGTGGGATTGAAAAATTGCAGAATTTGATTTTGATGGTTTTGAAAGATTATATCCAGAAATTTTACAAAAGAGAAGAAAAAAGGAAAACAATGGATTACTTAGAGGTCGAACCTTTGACGATAAAGGAACATCCTGCTATGTTTCCAGAAAATAATGAGATTATTATCAAAATTCCGAGAAGATTAACAAATGATATAGCGGAAGTTATAAAACAGCTTGGCGAATATAATTCTAATAACGGAAAACCTCCCGAAAAATGGAAGAAATGGGATTCTTTTATAGTACATCTTGACAATCATCTATATACCCCCCTGGTGATCTGGAAGAAAAACAAAGAAGAAATTAAATCAACCCCTATAAAATTGAATAAAGGCGAGACAAAATTTGTAAACGATTTGAGAAATTTCTTAAATAGGAATAAAAAATCACTTAGAAACATTGATATATTCTTACTCAGAAATCTCTCTAGGAAAGGAATAGGATTTTTTATAAGCTCTGGTTTCTATCCAGATTTTATTATATGGGTCAAAAACGAAAATACACAAAACATGATTTTTGTAGATCCAAAAGGCATCAGAAATCTTGGAAATTTCAATGACGATAAAATTCAATTATGCGCCACATATATAAAGGAAATAGAGAACAAAGTAAATGAGGAATTAAAGAAAAAGGGAGAATCTGTTAATTTAATGTTGGATGCCTTCATCATATCTATATCTCATTATGATGATATTAAAGCTACATTTGGAGACAGGAATTACACAAAAGAAGAATTCGAGAAGCGTAACATACTCTTTCAGGAGGATGAGATGTATATCAAGAAAATTCTTGAAAAAGCAGGGGTAGCTAAAAATTGATTATAAAATCTTTCGTTAGCATGTTGAAATCCTTTGCCTTCGGCTACACTCAATTCGCCATCGCAAACTCTACATATCCCCAACTTTTTAAACAAAATCTAAAACTAAAAAAGTGAAATAGAAAAACCTCATCTCTGGTTCATGGCTTTATTTTCCTTAATATATTCCGCAATTTTTCTTATTATTTCTGTTTTTCTTCCTTTTTTATCAACTAAAATTCTTCCCTCTTTTCTCCACCATCTTTTCGGATAAGCTTTTTCCTCCTTGATTGGATTCAGCCCCAGTTTTTTTGCTGCCCTAAAAATTTCATCTGCGGTGGGATTTTTTACAGCAAGTTCTTTACCAACTTTTCTTCCTTCTTTTTTACTTGCATCAATATCAAAATAGATGGGCCACAAAACCCATTTATCCCTCATCCTTTGCTTCCTCTATCAGAACAGCATTTACACATCCATCTTGTCCGGGGCGAGATGTTATTTTGGCTTTTCCTATTTCAGTAAGCACTATGGCTCCCTTTGTTATTATATCTCTCCTCACATAGTGAGGATTTGCGGGATTTTCAAGAACATCCTTTATTTCCACTTTCTTCGTTTCTCCCGTCTTCGGATTTGTAACATTGGCATATTTTGCTGCTATAACCCTTATTTTATAATTTCCGCCTCTTACTCTTATTTTCTTTAGCTCCTCCTCGCCAATTGTAGCCAGCATCGGATCTCTTCCAAGCTCATATTTCCTTTTCTTCCTGAATGGGCGATATCTTCCGCCCGTCTCTTTTCTCTGGCTTCTTCCGTGCCATTGCATAAAGGAGGAAATATGAACCTATAAATAAATTTTTGTATAAAACATAACCTGTATCCGCAAGTATAAAAGATGAGTAAAGTAAAATAAAACATTGCTCGAGAAAGAAGCAAGAGTTCTATCCATCTTCTGAACAAAATGACGCCAAAATATTTTAAACTCTTGAAGCATTTAGTGCAAATGATAATCAGAAGCAAGGTTATAAAATATGGAGATGATATAAATACGGATGTTATATTTCCAGGGAGATATCTTGAGATAGTTGATGCACAGGAGATGGCAAAGCATGCAATGGAAGATTTGGATGAAAAATTCCATGAAAAAGTTAAGGACGCAAAGATAATAGTTGCTGGCAAAAACTTTGGTTGTGGTTCCTCCAGAGAGCAGGCGGCAACGTGCCTCAAATATGCTGGCATCGAAGCCATAGTGGCTAAATCGTTTGCAAGAATATTTTTCAGAAACGCGATAAATCAGGGATTGGTGGTTATAGAATGCAAGAATGTGGATGATATTGAAGAAGGAGATGAACTGGAAATTGATACAGATAAGGGAGAGATAAAGAACCTTAGCAAAGGGGCAACATATAAAATTAAACCTCTCCCGCCCTTTTTGGCAGAAATTATTAAATCAGGGGGATTGATTCCCTACATGAAAAGGAGGGTCTCCAATGAAATATAAAATAGCCATGCTCCCAGGAGATGGAGTGGGAAAAGAAGTGATGGAAGCTGCACAGATCGTTCTAAATGCTCTCGAGCTTGATGCAGAATATATATATGGCGATATAGGCTGGGAATTCTGGAAAAAAGAGGGAAATCCGCTGCCAGAAAGAACTGTAGAATTGCTAAAAGAAACAGATTGCGCTCTTTTCGGAGCCATCACATCCAAGCCAAAAAAGGAGGCAGAAGAAGAGCTTCCAGAGTATCTTAAAGGCAAGGTGGAATATTTCAGCCCTATAGTAAAACTTCGCCAGATGTTTGATTTATATGCAAATGTTCGCCCCTGCAAAGCATATGAAGGAAATCCATTGAATTACAGAGATGATATAGATATTGTCATTTTTAGAGAGAATACTGAAGGACTATACTCGGGAGTAGAATTTCATCCTGTGCCAGATGAGGTGAGAAAGGCTCTGGAAATACATCCAAATATGCAGAAATTTAAAGATGTGCCCAATGATGAACTTGCAATATCTTTGAGAATTTTCACAAGAAAAGGATGCTATCGTATAGTAAAGAAAGCATTTGATTATGCAAAGGAAAACAATAGAATGAGTGTTATAGTTGTAGAAAAGCCAAATGTGATAAGAGAAACGTCGGGAATGATGATTGAGGAGGCAAGAAAACTTGCACCTAAGTACAAAGGCATCGAATATATGGAAGCCAACATAGATGCAATGGCAATGTGGCTCATTAAAAATCCAGAGCGATATGATGTCTTGGTATCATCAAATATGTTCGGCGATATCATATCCGACTTGGCAGCCCAGCTCGTCGGCGGGCTGGGTTTTGCCTGCGGCGGCAACATTGGCGATGACTACGCCATCTTCGAGCCAGTTCATGGCTCAGCGCCAAAATATGCGGGCAAATATGTTGTGAATCCAATTGCCATGCTCCGCTCTGTAAAAATGATGCTTGACTGGCTTGGCGAGAAAAAACTGGCAGAGAGGCTGGAGAATGGAATAGCGAGAACAATTAAGGAAGGGAAAGTTCGCACATATGATATGGGGGGAAATGCGTCCACGCTTGAGATGGCAGAAGAAGTGATAAGAAACATGGATTAACGCATCTCATCCACTATTTCATCTATATCAATGCCTGCCAGACTGCTGAGCTTTTCATGTAATCTCCTCAGCTTTTCCGCTGCTTTTTCCCCTGCCTTCATTTTTAGTTCGTAATATGCCTGCCTGAATTTTCTGTATTTTGTATTTGTAAGGTTGTCTGCATGGGCGACAATCATTTCTTCTATGGTTCGAGGTGAATAATCCTTGGGTGGCAATCCAAGTTTTTTCGCCTCCTCGCTATCAATTCCAGCACCTCCATGATGCTCAATGATATCAATGATTTTTTTTGGCAATCCATATTTCCTTGCAATTTTCGCTCCTTCTATGATGTGCATTATTCCATGTGTTTTGCTTCGCCCCACATCATGGAGCATTGCCCCAGCTTCTATTGCAGAAATATCAACGCTTATTCCATTTTTGGCTATTCTCTCAGCAATTCTTCTGGCAAGTTCATAAACCATCTTGCAGTGTTTGATCACCGCTTCATTGCAGCCCTCGATGCGTAAAATCTTTTCATAATTGTATCTGATTTTCTTTCCTTTTTTACACGGCTCAATCTCCATAATGCCATCAAATTTTTTCTCCAGCCATTTACCATCTGTGAGGAAATGAAGGAAAATGGCCAGCGCCGCCACCTCCGAATGCGGCTGATTTCCTATGGCGACGTTATAATCTGCAATTTCATAAAATTCTCTCGGAACTTTTTCGGAGCCGACAACCACGAGAATATTATCATGCTTTTTTATTTCATTTATGACATTATCAATTCTTTCACCATACATGGTTAAATGAACTATCTTGCCTTTCCATTCACCAAAAAATTTTTTCCATGGCACTCCCGTTTTTATGAAAAAATCATTACCAAATTTCTCAACAACTTTTTTCACACTCTCCTCGATTCCCTCATCTTTTGTGTCGATAACAATACCATCTGCATTGAAAGCTCTGGCTACCAAAGCAACATGTGTCGTGATTCTCTTATCTCTTGATATTCTATGCCCGTATCTATAAACAACGACTACCATCTCTCTTCTCTTTGCTCTTCAGGCCATATGAAAAGCATTGTGCAGGCTGCGGAAAGGAAGAAGGTAACGATAGGATGTATTTTATCCGCTATTCCCAATCCTTCCATCAATCCAAGACTTTCTGCCCTGAACGAAAGAACCATGAGAATTATTGCAACCATTGTGAGTATTCCCCCAATGAATCCTCCGAGAGTGGTATCGACATTTATCCTTACCTGTGTGGTGAATGAGAATGCTACAGCTAAGAAATAGACGACTATACATCCAAGTATTGCAGTTAGTATGGAAAATAGGAGGATGTAGTTGCCAAGCAATTTATAATCGAAGGCAACAAAGCCAAAGAAAAATATGTAAAAGCCAAGTCCCATAAAGCCCAAGCCAGAGAGGAATGAAAGGAGCCCCTTGCTTATCTTAATCATAAGAGGAGAATTGCAACCTCTTAATAAAATTTTTTAAAAAATTAGTTGGCTGTCATTTGGCAATTTTTATATCTGAAGCCAAGTTTTATAATATGCGATTCCTCCTCCTTTACCCCACAACAGATACGTATCCTTTTTATGGAGGTGAAAAAGAATTTTTATATGCTCCTCCCCTCGGCCTCCTTTATCTTTCATCCGTTCTTACGCAACTGGATTGCAAAGCAAAGGTAATTGATATAAGG
>JAGHBD010000059.1 GCA_021161135.1 Thermoplasmata archaeon | reverse complement strand
GAATATTGTGGAGAGTGGAGATAGGAGAGATTGGATATCATGCTTCCACTCCTGTTATAGACAAAAATGGGATAATTTATGTAGGAACAACCTATCTATTCGATGGAACATTGTATGCATTCTATCCAAATGGAACATTAAAATGGAAATTTGTAACTGAAGAATGGATAGAATCTTCTCCTACAATCGCAGAGGATGGAACAATATATATTCCATCTGAAGATAATTTGTATGCTTTAAATCCTGACGGAACGCTGAAATGGAAGTTTAATAAAGGTGGAGGATTGGGATGGCCTGTAGTAATAGATGATGAAGGAACGGTATATCTTTGTTCATATGAAACGTTATATGCCATAAATCCAGATGGAACAGTAAAATGGGAATTCGAAGTGGAAGATTATATTGCCAACTCTGCTGCAATATACAATGATACAATATATTTTGCAGATATGTACGGCTATTTGTATGCTCTTTCTTTAAATGGAACTCTTAAATGGAAATTTTATATGGGAGCAAAGAGTTTATGCACTCCAAGCGTGGATAAAAATGGCATAATTTATTGCTCAACAAATTGGCCAGGCACATACAACAAAATATATGCAATATACCCGAATGGAACAAAGAAATGGGAATGGACATCTCCATTCAATCCATTAGAGGGAGATACTCATGGATTTGCTGTAACCAACGATACACTATATTTTGCAACATATGAAGGAAAATTGTATGCACTAAATAAAGAAAATGGAAGTATAAAATGGTATGCTTATCTTTCCACAAATTACACCCCATATAAATATCCGACCCTTCCAGCTATAGGCAAGGATGGAACAATATGGGTTGCATGCAATAGGTATGATAGATGGAGTGGTCCAGATAATGCTTATTTATATGCTTTTACCCCTGATGGAAAGAAAAAATATGAAATAAAACTGACAAGTGCTAAACCTTACATTCATGCATGGCCGGGCTCTCCTTCCATAGGAAAGGATGGAACAGTATATGTCGCAACACAGAATGAATGGTTCGATGATTATGGCTATTTATATGCCATAAATGAAGGCATAGAAAGAGATGTTTTCATTACAAGACCGAAAATACCATATCTTTACATTTTCGATAGAGAAGTATGGAAATTCGGAAATAAATATTTTGAATTGGGCGGGGTAGCATCCATCATAATAGGAGGAATTACCATACAGGTAGAAGTAAAATCTCCAGAACATGTGGAAAAGGTTGAATTCCGTTTCGCAGGACATACATATGAGGATTACACTCCACCATATGAATGGAAGTGCAGGATAAAATCCACTGATTTAAGAAAGGATCGCACCATTATTGTAAAAGCATACTATGATGATGGATATGTTGTGACGGATTTAGTCGGTCCCATCAGAATTTTCTGTTTGTTTGGCGATTCTTTCTCCTGCTCACGCTTCTCCATTCAATGCCATTAATTTCATCATAAAAAACCTTATGTTCATTCCACATTACAATTGAGTAAAACAAATCATCACAGTGATATCCATTGTGGGAAAAATTACTTATCCCGTAATTGATTCACTTATTATGATGAATTTGAGAAAATTCATGGTAATATCGATGGCTGCACTCGTTTTATATCCTGCTTTTTATGTAGGTGCAGACGATACGGAAATAGTTCTTAAATATTCTTTTAGCCCTCCAACCATTCATCAATATGGTTCCAGATATGTTCTTGAGATTAAAGGTTGCGAGCTAACAGGGGATGCTGGAAAGCCTGTTTTGCCAGTGAAGCCCCTCTATATACTGATTCCTTATGGCAAGGATATTGATAGCGTGGAGGTAAAATGTAACGGAAAAACATTTGTAGGCAATCTCCCCCTCTATATTGCAGATTATCCATCAACTTTGGATAATTTATCCATAAATGAGAAGGATGATGTGGCATACAAACAGGAGAGGTATGAAGTAGTTGGCGTATATACGAAAAGAGGGTATAGAATTGCGGTCATCAATCTATATCCACTTCATGTGGAGGAAAACGGAGAAATTTATTATTACAGGAGCATGGAGGTAAAGGTGGAGCTTAAAGATGCCAAGCCAAATCCACTTTACAGGGGCTTTGCCAGGGATAAGATAGAAGTAATAAAGATGGTGGAAAATCCGGATGCTGCTCTAAGTTACAGGGTGTTGGAAAAAAGCAAAGGAGAGGATTACAGATTTGTTATCATAACATCTAAAGAGCTCGATAAAACCTTTGGACAGAATACTCTCCGCGATTTCCAATCATTCAAGGAGAAGTATGGCATTGGCACCAAAATTGTAACAGTTGAGGAAATAGAAGGAAATCCAGATTACTGGGGCGATTCGCCACTTTTCAATGATACACAGGCAAAGATAAGGAATTTTATAAGATATGCATATCTTAACTGGGGAACAGATTTTGTACTGCTTGCCGGCGATGCCGATGTAATTCCGCCTCGCATGTTATGGGCGGAGGGAGAATTTCATATAGGATACACGATTCCTTCAGATGTATATTATGCCTGCCTCGATGGAAGTTACAACGGCGATGGCGACCTCCAGTGGGGGGAGCCAGATGATGGCGACGGCGGCGGAGACGTGGATTTGATGGCAGAGGTTTATGTGGGGAGGGCAAGCGTTGATAGCCAAGAGGAAATAAGCAATTTTGTTGAAAAAACAATATGGTATGAGGAGAACTATGATGATTATGTGGCAAAGGTTTTGCTTGCTGGCGAGGATTTAGGATGGGGTGGAGATGCAAAATGGGGAGGAAACCATCTTGATCAACTAATAGATGAATGTGATGATGGAGGTTATTATACCAAGGGTATTCCATCTGACAGATTTAGTATAACAAAATTATATGATAGGGAGAGATACTGGAGTAAAAGTGATATAATTTCAAAGCTCAATAGCGATTTCCATATTGTATGCCATTACGGGCATTCAAATTATTATTACAATATGCGCCTTACCGTAGATGACATAAATGCAATAAAAAATGATAAACCATTCTTTGCTTATTCAACTGGCTGTATGGCTGGAGGATTTGACCAGGAAGATTGCATAGCAGAATATTTTACAGTAAAAACACCATATGGAGCATTTGCAGGCATATGGAATACACGGTATGGATGGGGTGCTGGACAGGATGAGCCATATGATATAATCGATTATGGTAGCCAAAGGTATGCGAGAGAATTCTGGGATGCAATTTTTGGGGAAAACATAAAAGAGCTCGGTAAAGCAAATCAGGATTCAAAGGAAGATAATATATGGAGAATAAACGAGCTTGTGATGAGGTTCTGCTTTTATGAAATTACACTTTTCGGTGACCCAATGGCAATATTAAAAGATGTTGATTTTAATGCTCCCGAAAAGCCGTCTATGCCACAAGGAGAAACACAGGGAAAGATAAGGAATGAATATGAATATCAGACTTCTTCCACAGACCCAGATGGAGATAAAATATACTACTGCTTTGACTGGGGAGATGGCAGCCAGGAATGGTTTGGACCATATGATTCTGGCGAGGAAATTAAAGCAAGCCATTCATGGAATAAAAAAGGAAGTTATGAAATAAGGGTTAAGGCAAAAGACATATATGGGAGGGAAAGTGAATGGAGTGATCCTTTGCCTGTAAAAATGCCTTTCTTTACATTATGGCTCAAAATATTTGAAATGAACCATTTTATGACATTCTGGGAATGGATATTCAAAATGCTTGCATGATGCACATATGGGTTACAAATAATTACTAAAAGAGATTTACAAAGAAAAGTTTAATAAACGGCATGACATATATTATCATGATTAAAAAGGCATCTGTTATTCTGCTCGCCATCCTGTTGCTGGCGCCCTTAGCCGGTACTTTAAATAGATTTGAGAAGGTGGGCGGCGGCGGTGGCAAAGAAAGAGGCGGTGATGATAATGGCAAGGTGGAGTTGCGGGAAGCTGTATGGAGTGATTGGCATTTAGGCAATCAATTGGGATTTTATGTTCGCACAGTTTATAACGGAATAGAGAAAACAACACCAGTTATCCAGTCTATTTTTTCTGGCATCGATATAGATAATGACCCCATGACAGGTGTAGATGGAAAAGATGTAAAGGTGAGTGTTTTTGCTCTGCCTCTTCTACAGCCTACAGATGATGGAATAGTTTTTACCCTTTCAATCGCAATGAAAGTTATACGTCTTGGAGAGGAAACGAAAAATGGAGAATTTGAGATTTGTCTTGGAGGAAGCATTCCATTCAATGGGCTTCATACATTCCGTATAGGCTATTATTCAGCAAATGGTGAAGAAATACCTAAGGAAATGAGGGAAGTTGCCACTATTGTCCCTTACATATTCTATGATAAAGATCCAGAATTTTACATAAATGCGGAACCTGTTTTTGAAAATGGAAATGAAAACGTATCCGTAATTCTTCAATATTCAAGCGATGCTTTTGGAGAGCATAGGGTTACGATAGATTACTTCCCGGCTGTAAATACAATGATAAAGTTTTCCCCCAGCCTGAGTATGAATAAGTTTGGTATATCCATCGAAAGATTTGCGGATATTGAGCAAACAATAAGAATAGGATATGCGGGAGATTTTGAGGCAACTCTTACCATCGAAGATATTCCACAGCAAATGGCATTTACAATGAGTTTTTCTGACAATTATTTCAAATATGAGGCAAGCGATGAATTCAATGCCAGCTTAAATATAGAGTATAAAGACATGGATTTGTTAGCCAGAATAGAATACTTGCCTCATTTTATTGCAGTTAGTTTTGAGCAGGAAGGCTATTTGAGCATAAACACAGATGAAAGAAAATCTCGATTCATAGTTACAGATGATCTGGAGGAGCCATCGATATATCTTGCAATAACTAATTTATCTGGAGAAACAATAATAAGATGGGATGCAGATTTTGATGCCTATGGATTCATAACCATAGATGGCTTTAGTGGCTTAAAAGTAGAAATGAAGGCAAATGCTGGAAATATGCATTTTGACTATTATGCCACGATAAAAACGGAGCATTTTGAACTTCGCTGGAATTTATCTGTGCCTGGAAGCATATACATAGATTCAAATAACGAATGGCTTGCTTCATATTATCTCAACTTTACAATGGATGATATGTTTGGCATATTAATTGAGGCAAGCATGTTGAAAGCAAACAATTTCGCCCTTGAATGGCAATCATCTGTTCCTTTCTTTGAAACGAGCGGCGAGTTACAGTTTGTGGGAGAGATAACATTTGCAGTGATGATTAATGGCGTATGGTATCAGGTCTTTAGCTAATCCTCCCACTCTGCCTCTATGACTTCTACAATCGCCGCCGCCTTCTTCTTCCCTATTCCTTCCACTTTTTGTAGTTCTTTAACGGAGGCGTTAAATATGTTTTTTACGCTGCCGAAATGGCTGAGTAATCTTTTTGCAAGAACAGCTGAAACATTTGGCAGCCCCTCCACTATAAACTGCTGCCTTTCCTTTAAATTCATGCTTGGCTTATCACCGCGCAACGCTGGCACTCTCTTTTTTCTGAATTGTTCTCTCGCCGCTATTGCATAGAGCAATGAGGCGGTTTCAAATGCATCCCTCGTTCTTACAACAGGAATTTCATAGTCTGTAAGGAGGCAGGCAATTGCCCCATATATGGCACGGGAATCAACATTTCTAGAAAAAAGACCTTCATCCTCTATAATCAGAATGGGTTTTTCATAAGCTTCCTTAAGCCTTCTGACCTGTTCAAAAATTCTTTTCTTTATGAGGGAATCGATAAAATCCTCTGCTCTTTTTCTTTCAGCTGCAATTTTCTCACTCAGTATATAATCGCCAACAGGCAACTGCTTTATTTCAACATCCGCTTTCATCGATAGCCATTCTGGTATGCCAGAAAATACCTCTCTGCTATCTACGATTATCTTTGCTTTTTGCATGATGGTAATTTGCTGGGCTTTTTAAAAATTAATTTATGACGTTTTTCAAATCCTTTTTATATTCCATTCTGCTTATTCCTCATGATTGTTGCCCCATCAATCCTTTCTGCCGATTTTGCAAAACTTGGGGAGGAAGTAAAAGATGTGGTAGAAGCAGGAGCTGACTGGATCCATATTGATGTAATGGATGGAAAATTTGTGCCAAATATAACTATTGGAGCATGTGTTGTGAAGAGTATAAGAAAAGTTGTTGATGTGCCATTCGATGTCCATTTAATGATTGAGGAGCCGGAGAAGCATTACAGGGCTTTTGTGGAAGCAGGAGCAGATTATATTACGGTTCATGCTGAAGCGACACATAGCTTATACAGGCTTATCAGCAAAATAAGGGGGGAATGTAAGGTTGGCGTGGCAATAAATCCTGCAACTCCTTTATGCAGCGTTGAAAATGTAATCGATGATATTGATTTGCTATTAATAATGAGTGTTGAACCTGGTTTTGGGGGACAAAAATTTATCGAAAGCATTATAAAAAAGGTGGAGAAAGCAAAAGAGATGATTGGTAGCAGAAAAGTGTATCTTTCCGTAGATGGAGGCGTAAATGATAGAGTGGCGAAAATACTTAGGGAAAAAGGAGTGGATGTGCTGGTTGCTGGCTCCTACATTTTTGGGAGTGAGGATTACAGAGAAGCGATAAGAAAGCTTAGGAAGTAAATTAATCAGAGTGCATTGCCTTTACCATCAGAACGAAGTTGCAACTTTTACTTTTACACAAAGAGTGTTAGCATAGTAACAACATCGCCGTCTTCATCTCTTTATATATTTCCTCAAAACCTTGTGATTTTCAAAATGCTCCTTCAACGCCTTTCCAGAATAAGTAACAAAATACTCTTTCCTTCTGCTTTTTTATAAATTTACTTTTCCGCTGCCTCTATACTTTTCTTCGCCAGTGAAACACAGGAAAGGAAATCGTCAATAGTATGGAGAAGGGAGAGTATGCTCTCCGCCTCCGCCTCCGCCTCTATAAATGTGCCGTTTGGCTTGCTCGCGATATAGCGTTCATTATCGATGCTAACTGCCCTGTTTATTATTGCTGCATGCTCTGGTGTGGTGCAATCAATCCATATTTTACATCTCACCTTCATAAATTTTCACCAGCCTGTCCGCCATTTTCTCAATGCTATACTCCTTAACGAAGTCCCTCGCCTTCCTTGCAATCTCTTTATTTTCGATAGCCGTTATAATTTTTTCTGCAAACTCTTTTGCATCATAAGGGCTAGCAAGAAATCCATTTTCTCCATCCTTTATAAAATCGGGCAAAGCTTTCGCCCTTGCAGCAACAACTGGCACGCCAGCAGCCATCGCCTCAAATGCCACAATTCCCTGCGTCTCATATGTAGAAGGGAAGGCAAAAACATCTGCCGCTTTATAGTAAGAAACTAACTCTTCATCACTTACAAAGCCTGTAAAAACAAAATGCTCCTCAAGCCCCTTCTTTTTCGCCATTCTCTGCAAAGTGGTTTTATAAGGGCCATCGCCAGTTATAACAAAAATAGCATCAATTTTACTGAGAACATGAGGGGCAGCTTCAATAAGAAGTTCAATGTTTTTTTCTTTTACAATTCTACCCACATGGAGGATTATCTTTTTACCCTGCCATCTTTCTCTTATTTTTTTCCCATTTGCTTTTTCAAATCTCTCAAGCTCTATACCAGTTGGCAAGATTTTAACATCCTTTTTGCATATACTGGCGAGGCGTTTTGCAGCATAATTGCTCGGTGCTATAATGCAGCTACAATTGCTACAATACCATCTTAGCCATTTATAAATGAATTTTTTTGTGAGATTCTGCAACTCTTCGCTTTTGAAAAGCAGATAAACTGAATCATCTATAAATGTGTGGAAGGTGAAAAAGAGAGGCATATCAACAGCATGAGAAGCAAGGATGGCATGGATGCCCATTATTCCAGGAGTATGAGAATGAATCACATCTGGCTGTATTTTTCTGATTATCCTCTTTGTTCTTGGAGAGAATATGGAAAGGATGGAAGGAAATTTATATTGAGGATATGGCTTAAAGGTTTTGGCTTTGTATAAAAAAAGATTTTCTTTCTCTTCGTTTTTCTCTCCTGGTGCAAATATGTATATAGTATGTCCTTTTCTTTCAAGTGCTTTTTTAAATGCCAAAAGAGATGTAACTACTCCATCTCTGTTTGGAAGCCATGTATCAGTAAACCATGCTATTTCCATTTTACACCAGTTATCTTCATGGCAAGGAGTATGGTTATAAGTGCAATCGCCTCGCCAGCCACTACATCTGTAAGCCAGTGTATGCCAAGGTAAAGTGTTGCGATAGGAATCGAGACCGCAAAAAGCAACGCCACGTATTTATATCTCCTGTAATCTCTAATCCATGCAGTATATGCCATTATTGCCGAAAGACAAGAATGAAGACTTGGGAAGCAATTGTTAAGAGTGGTGAAGCTGAAGAATATGGTTACCACGCTCGGCCATATTTCCTCGAGGCGGAAGGAGATGGGACGCCCCTCATACCATTCATAATTCTGGGAGCTCCACCACGTATCATGGACAGGAAAAAGGAGGAGGAAAGGAAGAGATATTGCTATGGCTATAGCATAACTCACGACAGCAAATTTGAAGGATTTTACATCTTTGGACACCATATAAAGTATGGGGGTGAAGTATAGCAGGAAAGGAAAGCCAACCATATAAACAAATACGAAGTAGTAGTCAAGCACAGGGTTTCTTATGGTCTGGAAGGCAGCAACAATGTCTCCTTCAAACTCGTATATTTTTCTGGTGAAATCGAGACCAAATCTGGAGGATATGAGTGGATCAATTTTAATTTCCACAAGGAAAAGGGCTGATACAGTGAGGAAAAGAATTCCAAAAACTATTAGAGAAGGCAAATCAGAATATTTTAACTTATTAACTCTCACCTCCCTAAACAAAAATATCCCTGCTATGGTCAAAAATAGGTTTGCTGTCAAGAGCAATAATGCTGCCTTCATCTTCGTGATTATATGTAATGTTCTTTAAGTAATTTTTTGTTTTGGCTTTATTGGCAACATCAAATTAGACTTTCACCTCGGATATCCTCCTATTTTTAAAGTAGGATCCCCAAATAAAATCCATTTTTCAACTATCTGACAATCTTGTTGAGTATCTGATGCTATGCTTCCATTCCAATCGATTGGGAATTTATTTAAATAATCAATTATTGCTTTCCCCCATAATTCTCCAATTACGCTTATATTTTTCTCTCTGTAAAAACGGAAAAATTGCAATTCAAGATATCCACATTTATATTCTATACAGTCTGGTACGCCATTATCATCCTGATCTCCTATCCCTCCATAGGCGTGAGCTGTGTAACCTAAAGTTGCTATACTTCCTCCATTTATTTTTCTTACAAACCACCAACTTATACATTCTATACTCAAGTTAAATTGTGCTGTCGCACAACCACTTAACATCACAACCGGGAGTTTTTCTCCATTAGATAAAAACGGTAAATTCCATACACCCCATAATCCTATAAAAACATTATAATGATACGGAGAACGAGTTACCCATAAAAATGGGTTACCATGTCCAGAGAAATAAACAAAGCCTGCCCCTTTATTTAAAGCAAGCCATATATTTATGGTATGCAAATTTCTTTTTGTCCCCCATAATTTTATGCTTTCAAAATCTTCCATATATTTTAACGCTTCTTGAGTTATTAGCTCGCCTTCATAAAAATGCGTATCCATATAATAATGGTCTGCAAAAG
>JAGHBD010000072.1 GCA_021161135.1 Thermoplasmata archaeon | reverse complement strand
ATTTGTTATAAAATCTTTCTATAAAGGTGCTCCTGAATTTCTCGTTTAACAAGATACATCCGATATAAATATCATCATTATTATTAGGCTGACCACTAACATCCACAAAAAATTTATATCCATACCCACTTACTTCATAATATCTTTTGGGTAATTTCATTGTGTTCCTTTAAAATATGAATTGTATGATTAAAAATTTTTGGTTTTAATCTCAGAATATAACTTATGTTCCGTGCGCGACATTTTCCTTCTATCTCCTAAAAAGCCCCTAGATGCGAGAGAACTTTTCTTTTTCTATTTTTCCGTCTGTCAAAAAGCATATTTGCGGAATACGTATTTATACGTATGCCGAAGCAAAAACTCACTCTTTCCGTAGAAAGTAACCTCATAGATTTTGCTCGCCATCTCGGCTTAAACCTCTCCGCTTTTCTTGAAGAAAGACTAAAGGAGTTAAGACAAAAATTACAAGAAAACATAGTGCAGGGGGCGAGATTTGAACTCGCGAACCCCTACGGGACAGGCCCCTCAAGCCTGCGCCTTTGGCCTGGCTCGGCTACCCCTGCTTATGGTAAAATAGGGAGGTTATTAAAATTATTTGCTCTTGTCCGAAAAGAATTTTATGAAAAGATTGTTTAGTATTGAAATGAATTTGTTTGGTTTTGAGGTGAATGTAGTCTTCCTCGTTGGAAAGGAGACGATCCTCGCATATTCTTGGCATTACAATGAGGAAAAGGCAAGGCAAGTTCTAAGAAAAATAGCTGAATTTCATAAAATAGAAGGAGAAGTGTTGAAATCCTTGCATCTTGAAAAATGGTTGAAAAATGAAGTAGATAGGATTGTTTTGAAAGGTGAGCAATTTAAAATGCCTGATTTTGAATACAGAAACAGAATCGTTTATGAAAATATAATAAACATACCTGCGGGGAAAACAGAAACATATGCTGCTATTGCCAGAAAATCTAATGTGAAATTTCCAGAACTTTTAATAACTCTTATGAGAAATCCATTTCAGATTCTAATTCCTTGTCACAGATTGGTTACAAAAAGAGGCACACTCATGGGATTTTATCCTCTTGGAAAGAATGTTAAGAAAAAAATTTTGGAAGTGGAGGGAGTGAGAATAGATGAATAGAATCCAAGTGAAAACTGTTCTTAATAAGCATAAAAGAAGAGATGCTTGGTTTCTTGATGATTATTCGGTGAATCCATATGTTGGCTGCTCTTTCAACTGCCTCTATTGTTATGTAAAAGAGAGTAAATATGGAAAAAATGCGGGAAATTTATCTGCGAAAATAAATGCTCCTGAAGTTTTAAAAGAACAGCTCCGCAGAAGAGCAAAGAAAAAAGAATATGGAATAATCGCCATTTCCTCATCAACTGAACTCTATATGAATATTGAAAGAAAATTTAATCTTACAAGGGAGATTTTGCAGGTAATTCTGAAATATAAATTTCCGGTTCATATATTAACCAAATCAACAGCAGTTTTGAGAGATATAGATTTGCTGAAAGAAATTGATGAGAAAGCAAATTTGCCAGAAGATTTGAATAGAATAGGACACGGAACAATAATTTCCTTTTCTTTCTCCACCTTGGATGAGAATTTGGCAAAAATTGTTGAGCCTGGGGCGCCAAAACCAAAAGAAAGGTTGCAAGCACTCCAAAAATGTATTGAGGAGGGATTATTAACTGGAATCTGCTTCATTCCCGTTCTACCTTTTCTATCTGATTCTGAGGAAAATCTTGATGAAATGATAAAAACAGCAAAAGATTATGGAGCGAATTTTGTACTCGTTGGTGCACTAACTTTATTTGGAGAAAAAGCAACAGATTGCAAAACCAGATATTTCAAATTTTTAGAAAAATATTACCCCGAGTTAATACCAAAATACGAAGCCCTGTTCAAAAAATCTTTCCAACCAGCGAAAAGGTATCAAAAGAGTTTGGAGGAGAGGGCAAAAAGGATATGCGATAAATATGGAGTGAAAAACAGAATTATCGACGTTGCTATATCCAATACTTCATCAAGTTTAAAAATGAGCACATAATATGGAAAAGGAATGGAAGTGATAGATGCCATAGAGCACATCAGGGAGCTGGCGAAGGAGGCAAAGAAATACAATGAGAGGCGCATGATTGTGCTTGCAGGAGATAGAGAAAAAAGTTTTCATATTCTCTTCTCGTATCTTGCAGACTACAATGGAAAAATAGCCCTTCTTTCATCACTTGAAATAAAAGTGAATGGCATAGATTGTTTCCATCTGAAGGATTCTGGTAAGCTGCTGGGGACAACATACGATATTCTCATTCTCGATGTTTATCACTCCCTCCAGCCCTCAGATGTTGGAAAACTTTATGGAATAGTGAAAGGAGGAGGCTTGATTTTCCTGATTACACCAAAACTTGAGGAATGGAAAAAGATGGTGAATAAATATCATCTTCGCCTCCTCACGCCGCCTTATAAAGAGAAGGATATAAGGAAGCTATTTGTTCCGTGGTTTGTTGAGAAGTTAAGAGAGCATAGAGGTATAGCCATAATAGAAGATGGTGTTGTGATAAAGAAGGGGAATTTTAAAAGTAAAAGGGAGAAGAGGAAGAAGCCAACGTTGCCAGAAAAAAGAGCATTCAATGATATTGCCTACAAAATTGCAATAACTCAGGATCAGGTTGATTTTATAAAATTGCTTGAAAATTTAATTGAGAAACCTGATCCAACGACGGCTGTCGTTTTAAAAGCAAATAGAGGTAGGGGAAAATCAAGTGCCATAGGAATTGCATTGCCTGCATTGATTGAAAGGCTGCTTGAGTATAAAAGAAATATATATGTTATGCTCGTTGCTCCAGATAAAAAAAATGTTCAGGAGATTTTCAGGTTTGCTGAAATTATATGGAAGAAGATGGGCATAAAGGTGAATAAAAAATTGACTGGCAATGATATAGCTGCCATGTATGCAAATAATATTGCCATCGAATATTATACGCCTCTCAATGCAATAGAAAAGCATGCAGATTTGATTGTAGTTGATGAAGCTGCCTCCATTCCACCAAACATTTTGCTTAATTTTATTAAAAATACTAACCGCCTTATTTATTCTTCAACAATTCATGGGTATGAGGGCGCGGGCAGAAGTTTTTCTGTGAGATTTCTCAAGCGCTTAAAAACAATGGATATAAAATTGCTTGAGTTTGAGATGGAGGAGCCAATACGCTACAGCAGATATGATCCTATAGAGGCATGGGCTTTCGATACCCTTTTGTTGGATGCAGAGGCGGCAGAAGTTAAGAAGATTGAAATAGAGAAAGTAAAGTATGAGAGATTTGAAATGGAGAAACTCTTGAAAGATGAAGAGAAACTCCGAGAGTTTTTTGGAATCCTCATCCTTGCCCATTACAAAAACAATCCAAATGACTTCGCCATTTTATGCGACGCTCCAAATCAGATGGCGAGGGCCATGAGCTATGACGGCAAGATAATATGTTCGATGCAACTGGCTCTGGAAGGAAATATGGGTAAGGAAGATTGCCATCGCCTCTATTACGAAAGCTCTATGATCCCTGGAAATGTAATTCCGCAGATAATGATTCGCCACTATCGCCGTAAAAGACTTGGAGAATATAAAGGCATGAGGGTTGTAAGAATAGCTGTTCATCCAGATTTATTCCGCCATGGAGTTGGTTCGAAGGCGCTGGAAAATGTTGTTGAAGAAGCAAGAGAAATAGGATTGGATTATATAGGGGCAAGTTTCGGAGCTACTGTCTCGCTTTTAAAATTCTGGCTGAAAAATGGCTTTTTGCCGATGCACATGACAACGAGCATGAATGAGGTGAGCGCTGAATATTCGGTAGCTGTTGTGAAGCCGTTGAGCGAGAAATTTGAAAAAGAATTGAAGAAAATAAGAGGTGAATTTATCAGGAGATTCATGTACTGGCTCATTGAACCACTACGTGATTTAAATAGCAGGGTGGCTTTGTTGATATTGGACTCATATGAAGGAGAGGAAATAAATGATCTTGGACTCAGTGAAAACGAATTGCGCCGCGTCCTCGCCTATATGTGCAAGGCTGGCCTTACATATAAAACAGTTAAGGATTGTCTATTTAAACTTACATACAATTTCTTCCTGAGCAACAGAAAAAAAATTTTAAATGAGGAGGAAAGATTACTCCTGCTGACAAAGAATCTGCAGTGCAAAAGCTGGGATAGAGTTGCGAATATCATGGGCAAAAATGAGGAGAAATGTAAGGAGATGCTTATAGAAGTTGTTAGAAAAGTGGTAAATGGGTTCTATGGTGATAGGGATGAAGTCGTTGAATTTCAAAAAGAAGTACAAAAGTTTGCTGAAGCAAGGGAAAAAGGTAGCGACGCTTAGAATGGGAACTAAAAATTATAAAAAAGATGAGGTAGTAAAAATAGTGGCAGGTGGAGAGTACTTAGGAAAAGCCCGCATTATAGAGGTAAGGCAGATTCCATGGAAGGAAATTAATAGAAGAGATGTCATGATGGAGGGAATGAAAAGGAAAAAGGATCTGGAGAAAGAATTGAAGGCGATATATGGCAAATTTGGCAAAAATAAGGTTTTCACTCAGATTGTATTCGAGATGATAGGTGATAAAAATGGAGGGGGAGAGGTTTGAAAGAGTGGGAAGTCACTCCCATATTACTGGTTTAGGGCTGGAGGGAAGAAAGGCAAAGACAATAGGCGATGGCCTTGTCGGCCAGACAGAGGCGAGGGAGGCAGCAGGCATAGTTGTGGATATGGTGAAAAAGGGCAAGTTTGCAGGCAGGGCAATATTATTCGCTGGTCCTCCAGGCACAGGAAAAACTGCAATAGCCGTTGGAATGGCAAGAGAACTTGGCAAGGATGTGCCTTTCGTCTCCATCTCTGGCTCGGAAATTTATTCGGCGGAAATGAAGAAAACCGAGTTTCTCATGCAGGCATTGAGGAAGGCAATAGGTGTAAGAATACATGAAATGAGGAAAATTTATGAGGGGGAGGTGACATCAATAGATATACAGAGTGTTCCACATCCATACAATCCATATCAGCAGATTCCAAAATCTGCAACACTCGGTTTAAAAACAAAGGATGAAGAAAAGCAGTTTAGGGTGGATGAAACTTTTGCTCAATACCTCATACAGCAGAATGTGGAGGTGGGAGATGTAATTCAAATAGATGCTGAGACAGGCAGAATAGTTAAACTTGGAAAGACGAAAGAGGCGTTGGAGAAGGAGGGAATGGATTTGCATGTGAAGGAAGCTGTTGATACGCCAGCGGGAAGCATTGTGAAAGAAAAGGAATTTGTTTATGTGCTATCATTGCATGATCTGGACACAGCAACGTCAAGGAGAGGAAGCTTTTTCAGCCTGTTTTTTGGAGGGAAAGAGGAGATAACAAATGAAACGAGGCAGGAAGTAGATGAGATGGTAAAGAAATGGGTTGATGAGGGAAGGGCTGAGATAATTCCAGGCGTTTTATTCATCGATGAAGTTCATATGCTTGATATAGAGGCATTTGCTTTCCTCAACAGGGCAATGGAGTCAGAACTTGCACCAATCATAATACTTGCCTCCAACAGAGGAATGGCGAAGATTAGAGGAACAGACATAAACTCGCCGCATGGTGTGCCACTGGATTTCATAGACCGCCTGCTCATAATAACAACAAAACCCTATAGCAGGGAAGAAATTAGAAAGATTCTTGAAATAAGATTGAAGGAGGAAAGGGTGCAGATGGAGGAAGATGCGCTGAATCATTTAACTGATATAGGAACAAAAACATCTCTCCGCTACGCTGTTCAGCTCATTGCTCCTGCATCAAACATTGCATCATATCACAAAAGGAAGAGAATAAAGAAGGAGGATGTGGAAGAAGCGGCGAAGCTGTTTGTGGATGTCAAAAAATCAATGAAATATCTTAAGGAATATGAAGAAATGATGCTGACATAATGGATAAAGAAAGGAGAATCAGGCTGAGTAAGCTAATGAGTTATGTACTTCGCCACAACCCATGGAAGTTTGGAATTAAGCCAGATGAATATGGTTTCGTTTCCATCAAAGATTTAATCAGGGCAATTTCACGAATTTATTCATGGGTTACTGAAGAAAATATAAAGGAAGTAATTGCTGAGGATGAGAAAGGAAGATTCGAGATAAGAGGAAGCAAAATAAGAGCAAGATACGGGCATAGTTATGAAGTGAAGATAAATCATGAAGAAGATAGAAGCAGCAAAATTTTATATCATGGCACCGCAGTCAGAAATTTAAAAAGAATTTTGCAGGAAGGAATAAAGCCGATGGGAAGGCAGTTTGTTCATTTAAGCATTGACAAAGAAAATGCAATAGAAACAGCAAAAAGACATGATAAAAATATTGTTATTTTTGAAATAGATGCGGAATGTTTGAGGAAAAAGGGCTATAAAATCTATGCTGCAGGAAAGTTTGTCAGGGTAGTTAAATATGTTCCACCTGATTGCATAGTTAAGAGGGAAATGATAATTTAACGTAATCTTTTTATATTACGGCGTAATACGAATCATGGAAGCGCTTGGAGATAAGAAAGGGATGCTCAAAACAATAATAAAACAGCTTCATGAAGGTGCAAGCATTGAAGAGGTTAGAGAGAAGGCAAAGGAAATTTTGAAAGATTTAACGCCGAAAGAAATTGCCGAGGTGGAGCAGGAGTTAATAAAAGAGGGTATTCCAAGAGAGGAAATAAGCAGGCTGTGTGAGGTGCATCTTGAAGTTTTTAGAGAGGCGGTGGAGAAATCAAAAATTGATTTGCCAGAATGGCACCCCGTTCATATCCTCATGAAGGAGCATGAAATGTTGCTCGGTTATGCCGAGGAGCTGCGAAAAGCGGCGAAGACAAAGGATGAGGAAAGGATAAAGCACATTGTGGAGCACCTAAAGGAGGCGGAGAAGCATTATCTGAGGGAAGAGAATGTTCTCTTTCCATATCTGGAAAAGCACGGCATTACGGAGCCGCCTGCCATAATGTGGATGGATCATGATAAAATAAGGGAGATAAAGAAGGGAATTTATGAGATGGCAAATGAAGGCGATTATGAAAGGATTGAGAAAATGGCCATTTTTCTGCAGGAAACAATTTCGCAGCACTTTTACAAGGAAAATAATGTTCTTTTCCCCACAGCATTGCGTGTTATGAGGGGCGAGGAATGGAGGGATGCGAGGAAGCAGTTTGATGAAATTGGTTATTGCTGCTTCATTCCGCCAGAAATGGAAGAGGAGAGGGAGGAGAAAAGGGAAGAAAAGGAAGGGGAAATTAATTTTGCAACAGGAAGTTTAAAAATAGAGGAACTTGAGGCAATGCTTAATAGTCTGCCCGTCGATATTACTTTCATCGATGCAAATGATACTGTAAAATATTTCAATCAGGCAAGGGACAGGATATTTGTGAGGACAAAGGCAATTATAGGAAGGAAAGTGCAGAATTGCCATCCGAGCAAAAGCATACACATTGTTAATAAAATTCTTGATGAGTTTAAGAAAGGAACAAAAGATGAAGCGACATTCTGGATTGATATGAATGGAAGGAAAATACTCATAAGATATTTTGCTGTAAGAAAAGATGGCAAGTACATAGGCACGATGGAGGTTACGCAAGACATAACGGAGATAAAGAAAATTGAAGGAGAGAAAAGGTTGCTTGACTGGGAATGATTGAAGAAATAATTGAGTTATGGCTTGATATCTCGCCCTATCTGCTGCTCGGCATGTTCATAGCCGGGCTGCTTTATATTTATCTCGGCAGTTCATTTATAAAAAGGCATCTGGGAAAGGGAAAGAAGAGTATAGTGAAAGCAAGCTTACTTGGCGTTCCATTGCCGGTATGCTCATGTGGTGTGATACCCATTGCAACTTCATTGCGGGAGGAGGGAGCGAGTAAAAGCGCCACACTTTCCTTCCTTGTCTCCACGCCCACAACAGGTGTTGATTCCATTCTTGCCACCTATTCTCTTCTGGGCCCTCTCTTTGCTGTATTTCGCCCCATCTTTGCCTTCTTTGCAGGTATATTCACGGGTTTCATGAACTATATTGTGGAGGGAGATGGTGAGAAAACAACGAAACATGAGCATGAAGGAGAGAGAAAAAGTTTCATGGAGGGAATGAAATATGCTTTTCTTGAATTGCCTGAAGATATGGGAAAGTGGCTTGTGATAGGTGTTATTGCTGGAGGCATAATTGCATCCATTCCATTTCAAATTGAGGCAGCATATCCATATGACATGCTTGCAGCTCTCGCAATATCCTTACCTTTATATGTCTGCGCCACAGGCTCCATTCCAATAGCAACTGCTCTGATGGCAAAAGGTTTCTCGCCTGGAGCAGCCCTCGTGTTTCTGATAGCGGGACCAGCGACAAATACAATTACTCTTTCATTTGTGAGATACAAGCTGGGCAGGAGAAGTTTTTTCATCTATCTTCTTTCCATCATATCCCTCTCTCTTTTTGCCGGCATATTTTTCAATTTCATATGGGATTACTGGCAGAGTATTGCAACTCTCACCTTTATGCCACCATATTGGGTTAAGGTGTTATCTGGCGTTATCCTCGCTGCTCTCATAGCAAGAGCCATTGCATCATCATTTTTTGAGAAGAAGATGATAGCCAAGGAAACGCTGCTTGTTCCAGATATGCACTGCAGAAACTGCAAGGCATCTATAGAAAGAGAACTCAGAAAAGCTGGAGTGAAACAATTTTTAGTTTTTCTTGATAAAAAAATCGTCGCCCTCTCAAACCCTCTCGATAAAGAAAAAGCCATAAATGCAATCAAAAAAGCAGGATATGACGTGGAGAATGAGTGAGTAGATGAGACAACCTACCATAGTCTGATTTTATCCTGCTTCTCTCAAACCAATCTTTGTATGTATGTAAATTAATTTCAATCCTACCATAGTCTGATTTTATCTCTGGCTCTCCTACTGTTTCCGTCGGCTCCTCTGTATTTCAATCCTACCATAGTCTGATTTTATCCAACAACACTAAATCATTATGTTAAGGCGTTAAACAGAATTTCAATCCTACCATAGTCTGATTTTATCGTTTGTTCAGCATCTTTAACACGCTCTGCATCTCCATTTCAATCCTACCATAGTCTGATTTTATAATCCTTAATTGCCATAATATCAAATTCACAATTATATTTCAATCCTACCATAGTCTGATTTTATCCGTGTGGGGTATATCTTAAAAATGGGGCTGGATTTTATAAAAATTTTCGTGGATCGGTGGTTTGTGTTGCCATTTATAAACATTCACGAATTTTTAGATGATATGACTCATATCTGTTTTTTCGACTCCAATGCATATTTTCTTCATTGCATTTTCGCTACGGAGTATGTAGATGATGACGGAGTCCTCCTCTTCATTAATTAATTTTTTTAACGTCTCCTTTATAATGAAATATTCTGATTTCGTTATCTCGCCTTCAAACACAGAATTCTGAATCCAGTTAAGATATTGCCTCAAAAACTGGCAAACTTTATTCACCCTTTTTACTGAAACATCATACACCAAAATAACATACACTTTACCACCATATTCTGAAGGCTTTATATTTTCTCATACCCAACAAATGCTTTATTATTTTGTAGCACTCCAGCCTTATAAGACGCTGATAAGATACATTCCTCCTCAACCCTTTGTGCTTTATGGTTGTCCGTAACTTTGCCTCATATTCCTGCAAAAATTTTTTCTTTCCAGTATCACTCAGCAAGCATGAATTCATTTCTTTTCTGAAATCTTCCTCAGAGATGATCCGTTTATTCACTAACTTGAAAATAACTCTATCTGCAAGCAATGGCTTAAAAACTTCAGCTACATCTAATGACAGAGAAAACCTTCTCTCCGATGGCTCATGAAGATAGCTTATCGTCGGATTAAGCTGTGTATTGTAAATCTCTGTTAAGCATGTTGAATATACCAGAGAATTACCAAAACTTATCAGGGCATTTATTCTGTTCGCTGGCGGCTGCCTGCTCCGCCTGTCAAAATGGAAGGCGGGCGGCAATATCTTGTTGAAGGCCCGATAATATGCTTCCCTTGTATTTCCTTCAATTGCCATGAGTTGCTTTATATCATTTGCCTTCTCCACCTCATTCATCATGTTCTCGATCGTGGCTATTTCCTCCTGCAATCCTTTTTCCATTCTGTCATAGTATCTCAAATTAACAAGGATATTCCCTATTGCTCCCTTTACAAATTCTCTTGCAAGAAGCATTCTCTTCTCAAGCTCGAGGTAATGCTCAGCCTGCTTTATGAGAAGATCCCCAGAAACAAGCTTTTCGCGAGGATAAAAACTTCCCTCATAAAAGCCATATTTATTAAAGAAATGCACAACAACTCCGTGTCTCATTAAATAAGCTAGCGCTCCAGATTTTATGGTTACATTTCCGTAACAGTAAATGGCATATATTTTCTCAACAGGAATAATTCTCCTTTGCTTTTCTCCTTCTTCATTTTTGTAAAAGAGATAAATAGTATTGTGCTCCCTTTCCATTACAGCATTTACAGTAATGTAATAATTATTCCTCATTCATTTCTATAATACCAATCCTTTTAAATCTTTCATTAAATTTCACTCACTCCAGCAAAATTCGTAATAAGCGCATCTCTTGCAATACCTCTTCCTTTCTGCAGGAGGCGGCGAAGGCATGGAAATAATCTCATTTATTGCTTCCAGTATTGCCTCCATTTCTCCCTCATTTTCAAGCTTTACTTTTTCTGTTTTTCTTAGCAATGGATAGTTTATTATCCCTTCTGCCTCAATCCCTTTCTTTTTCAATGAGTAGATGTAATATAAAAGCTGGTAGTAATGTGCCTTTTCCATTTTTCTTGATTTTTTAACTTCATGAATTATTATTTTTCCTTTCCTTTCAACAAAGTCAAAAGATACTCTATCTAATAAAACATCTTTTTCTATAGCTTTATAAGTTTCTTCATGCAACAGTTTCCCTATTTTTACCGCCTCGCTTTCTTTCTCCATTCCAATGTTATGGCTGAAAAGCCATAGCTTTCTTTTACAAATGAAATAATAGTTCACTTGCACTCCCGTAAATATTAACTCATTTTCAATCATAATAATCCTTCTTCTGCATATTTTTGATAAAAACATAAAATTTTTTGTTATTTTAAAATAACAACTGTTTTTTAAGAAAAACAACGAAAAAGGAAATTAAGGCTAACAATATTCAAAATATGGACACAGAAAATTTACTGATGGAAATCGCGAAAAGAGGTTTAATGGTTGATGTTAATAT
>JAGHBD010000140.1 GCA_021161135.1 Thermoplasmata archaeon | reverse complement strand
ATGTGATGGTGTGGAGTTAGTTTCTTCCATGGATGTGCCTGATGCCAAATATGCCAGTATAAGGCCAGAGGACATAATAATTTCAAAGCAAAAAATTGAGAGCAGTGCAAGGAATTGCATAAAGGGAAGAGTTAAGGCAATCGTGGATATTGGCTCTCTCATACGACTGGAAGTGGATTGCGGCGTGGACTTTGTAGTTCATATTACCCGCGAGTCCTTTCAGGAAATGGGCATTGATGTTGGCAAGGAAATATATCTAATATTTAAAGCCCAAAATGTTCATCTATTCAGGTGAAAAATGCTCATCGATAAATATGGTAGGCCAGTAAAAAGCATTCGAGTTTCATTAACTAGCAGATGCAATCTTCATTGTTTTTACTGCCATAATGAAGGCCAGATGGCCACAAAGCATGAAATGACAGCAGATGAAATAGAAATTTTGCTTAAAGTGGCGAGCAAACTTGACATAAAGTCAGTTAAATTTACAGGTGGGGAGCCGCTGCTTAGGAATGATATCGTTGATATAGTTGCCAGAGCCAGTAAATATATGGAAGATGTATCAATAACAACAAATGGCACCCTCCTCGCCCCAATAGCGAAAAAACTTAAGGCAGCAGGTCTGAACAGAATAAATATAAGCTTGGATACAGTTGATAGAAAAAAATATGAAGAGATAGCTGGCAAAGATATGCTCGATGAGGTTTTAAATGGTATAAAGGAGGCGGTGGCAACAGGGCTAAATCCAGTTAAAGTTAATATTGTTGCCATCTTGCCTATAGAAAAAATAATGGAAACTGTCAAAACAGTATGGAAGCTTGGAGCCATGCCACAGATAATTGAGATGGTGAATATTGAAAACGGCGATGGCGATGACATTTCTCATATTGAGGCATATATCGCTTCGAGAGCCATAAAAGTGAGGCATCGCCACATGCATCGCCGAAGAATATATACACTGCTCGATGATGAAGGAAATGAAAGAGAGATAGAAGTGGTCCGCCCCGTCCATAACTCTGCTTTCTGCGCTGCCTGTACGAGACTCAGAGTTACGAGTGATGGCAAATTAAAGCCGTGTTTAATGCATAACAATGGGCTTGTGGATGTGATAACGCCAATAAGGAAAGGTGTTGCCATGGAAGAAATAATGAAATTATTTGAGAGAGCTGTTGAAAATCGCTACCCCTACTGGAGGTGATATGTTGGGAATGGTGGATATATCTGGTAAAGAAAATGTTGAAAGAATTGCAGTTGCGGAAGGAAAAATTAGACTCAGCGAGGAAAGCATAAAAGCAATTAAAGAAAAGAAGGTGAAAAAAGGGGACGTTTTTGCCGTAGCTGAGGCAGCGGCTTTAATGGCTATCAAGAGAACTTTTCTTGCCATTCCTCATTGTCATCCTTTGCCCGTAACCTCTGCCTCTGTAGAATTTTTTATTGAGGGAAATGATGTTGTCTCCCGATGCATGGTAAAGGCGAGTTATAAAACAGGGGTGGAAATGGAAGCATTGCATGGTGTAATGGTTGCTTTGCTAACCATATGGGATATGGTAAAGTACATGGAGAAGGATGAGCAAGGGCAATATCCGGCAACGCTCATACACGGCATAAGAGTTATTGAGAAGAGGAAGGGCGAGTGAAATGGGAGTAGAGGAGCATAAAAAACATGCCATTCAAAACATTTCATTTGCTGTGGTTACTGTAAGTGATAGCAGAAATGAAGCAACAGATGAAAGCGGGATGCTGATCAAAGAAATGGTGAGAAAAAGGAGGCACAGCATAGCGGAATACAGAATCATAAAAAATGACAGGAAGCAGATTGAAGATACAATGAAGGAATTGCTTGACAGAAACGATGTGGATGCCATCATATTTTGCGGAGGAACGGGCATATCATCAAAAGATATGACTGTCGATACTATAAAACCCTTCTTAGAAAAGGAATTGCCTGGCTTTGGAGAAATGTTTAGAATGTTGAGTATGCAGGAGATAGGAACGGCAGCTATGTTAAGTAGAGCTACGGCAGGTATAGCGAGAAAAAAAGCAATATTCTGTATTCCTGGCTCAAAAAATGCTGTGAAGCTTGCGATGGAAAAAATTATACTGGAGGAGTGTGGCCACATTTTATGGGAGGTGAGGAAATGAAACCATTTCGCCAGCTAATAAGTTTTGAAGAGGCAAAGAGAATCATAATGGAAAATACACAAGAGATGGAAAGAATTGAGGAAGTGAATATAGTTGATGCTGTCGATAGAGTTCTTGCTGCCGATATCTATGCTCCTTTCAATGTTCCCGGCTTTAAAAGAGCCGCAATGGACGGATATGCTGTCAGGGCTGAAGATACCTTCAATGCTTCCTTAACCAGCCCAAAAAAGCTCCGTGTTATAGGCAAGATATTTGCAGGAGAGGCAAGCAGGAAAAAAATAGGCGAAGGCGAATGCATCCAAATTGCCACAGGCGCTGTTTTGCCTGATGGAAGCGATGCTGTTGTAATAGTTGAGGATACTGAAAGACAGGGCGATATGGTTGCCATATACAAGCCTGTTTATCCTGGCGCTAATGTTTCGCAACCAGATGCAGATATAAAGAAGGGGCAGAAAGTTTTGAAAAGAGGCGAGGTTTTAAACCCTCCGAAAATAGGAGTGCTTGCTGCTCTTGGAATGGAAAGGGTTAAAGTTTATGAAAGGCCAAAGGTGGAGATTTTTCCTACAGGCAAAGAAGTTGTTGAGCCAGGGAAAAAGCTTGAGAAAGGCAAAATATATGATATAAATTCATATACCCTTGCTTCTCTTTTGAAAAAAGCAGGGGCAGAGGCAAGGATAAACGAAATTGTAGATGATGAAAAGGAGGCAATTGAAAGAGCTATTGAAAAGGCAAGAAATGCCGATTATGCAATTTTTTCTGGCGGAAGCAGCGTAGGGGAAAGAGATATACTGGCAGATGTTATTGAAAAGAAAGGCAAACTCCTTTTCCATGGAATTGCTGTCAAACCAGGAAAGCCTACAATATGTGGTATGATTGGCAAAACACTTATCTTAGGAATGCCCGGTTATCCGACGTCATGCCTCACCAATGCTTACGTTCTTTTGCTTCCTTCAATAAGAAAAATGGCCCGCCTCCCGCTTGAGCTAAAAAAAGAAGAAGTTACGCTTGCAAAAAACATATCATCTACCATAGGAAGGCACCAAATTTATACAGTAAAAGTGAAAGATGGAAAGGCATATCCTGCATTTAAGGAATCTGGGGCAATAACAAGCATGAGTATGGCAGATGGCTACATAGAAATACCCGCCAACGTGGAATTTCTGGAGGAGGGAAGTAAAGTTACAGTAACCTATTTTTAATCAATGAAATCTTTTATCTCTCTCACTATCTCTCTCAATGAAGAAACATTAAAGAATCTTCTTCCTGTTATTTCATTACAGCACGCCTGATAGAGCATTGAGATAAGCTCGGCAAGGCGAGAGGGCAACGGAGGAGGAGAGCTAACATAGCTCTTCCAGTTCATTCTATCTTTCTTTTTTGCTTCCTTTACCTCTTCATACCAGGGTGTGTTGCGATAATATATGCGGGCAATTTCTTTGCTAACTGGCGTGCTATCAAAAGTAAAGCGGCATTCATCGGGAGTGCCTATAACATCAACAACCATCATGTTGCGATGCTCATCAAAACCATATTCCACTTTTCCGTCTTCGTTTGTCAATCCAGCTTTTTTTGCTTCTTTAGTTATTAAATCATTTATGAACATTGTAATTTTCTTCATCTCTTCTATTTCGTCGTTGCTCAATCCCGCTATTTCTTCCGCTTCCTTCCAATTTATATATCTGTCTGTAATTTCAAGTTTTGTCGAAACATCAAGAATCGGCTTTTCCAATTTTTGCCCTGGCTCTGGCATTTCTTTTAAGCCAATATCCTCCAGCCTTAAACTACCTTCTTCCAAGCGGCGAAATACACTTGAGCCAGCTGGCAGGGAATTGCGATATATGATTTCGAGAGGAATAAGGAAATTACCTTTTTCTCTTTTGTATATGGAATAATCATATTTTCCTTCATGAATCGATGGCCTCAGCACCCTCAAAAGTTTTATTCTCATTTTATTACTTGCTTCTTCCACCTCCTCAAATTTTTTCACTTCTCCATTTTCCACTACGCCGATATAATGTGTTTTTATTCCCTTCTCCTCAAGCTTTTCAAAAAAATAGGCGGACATCATGCATATTGCCGCCCCCTTATTTTTTATATGGTCTGGCATTTCTCCCCAGTCAAAAACGGAGTAGCGATCGGAAAAGACGAATTCGCCTATACCCGTTTTATTCTCAGTAGGTTCTTCAATAACAATGAGATCCTTCACACTCCCCATTTTTTCACCGCATGGAATTTGCAACCATCTATTAAAATTTTTTGCGATCACACTTTAGAATATTTTCTCCTAAACCATATTATCATAGCTAATGAAGCAATGATAGCAACAAACTCAAATCCTGGTTGCTTTCCTCCATTCCCTTCTTCCTTTTCTATACCTAATGTTTCCATAGCATCTCCAAAATTATCCCATATATCCTCGAGCTCATTATCCTTATAACTGCTTACATCTATGCTTTCCTCTGTTACAACAGCTTTCTTATTCTTTTCTACCTCTTCATAGCTTATTCCATTATCTACGCCCACGCTTCCATTCATTACATACAGCCTTGCTGTTTCATTTTCCACGCTTAAAACAAATTCGCTATGTGGAGTAATTTTAATTTTATCTCCTGCTTTATATGTTGTTCCAGAATTGCTTTTAACAATAACACTACCCTGCACAACTTTTATTCCATCTTTTTCAATTTCTATTATTGCTTTGCCTATCCACTTATACATTGCTAAAATT
>JAGHBD010000018.1 GCA_021161135.1 Thermoplasmata archaeon | reverse complement strand
TAGTTAATGGTTTATGACAATCCATTTCGCTACTTCCTTTCCTGCATTTTTATCATTAAACAAATTAATAACTTCATAGATGTTTTTAAAAGGCCGATTCCTGATAATTTTTGCGGCCATCTTTCTCCCCGTATATGGAAGGGCATTTAATGCCGCAAAGGAGGCGCTATTTACATCTAGTGGATACTCGAGTGCAGTTACGCTTTTAAAAGAGTGCCCTATTATTTTAACGTCGATGAATCTTTCCAGTTTATTTTTATAAGGTAAACATACAAGTATTGGATAGCTGCCTACCTGTCTTCCAAAAGTATAATTTCCTTTATGGATTTCCAAATATACATCTCTAAGTATGCTCCCCGTTGGCAACATCTTTTTCAACATGGGAAGGTTTATTTTTTCATTTACCATTCTTTTAAATCTTTTAAAAAATTCTTTATTTATCTTGGTTTTCCTCTCTCTAAATGGGGCTAATTGCCTTATGTTTATCCTTCTTAATAAGTAACCTTTTTCTTTGATTTCTTTGAGAAGCCTATAATTTTCTATATATGTTTCTCGTCTCTCTCCTCTGAGACCATAAATTATATTTATTCCAGGCAAAAAGGATGGGAGTCCGTTCCACCCCTTTATTCCTCCTTCCTCGTTGATTATTTTAACTGCCTCTAAGACTTCCTCAGGAGTTGCATTTAAATTATTTTCTTTAATTACTTTTTTATCTGCGCTTTCCATTCCGAAAGCTGCAACATTTCCAGGAGTACAATATTTTACAACTAAGCGGGCTATCTCTCTGCTCTTTTCCTCCCAGTTTGCTACAACCGATGGATTCACATTGTCTATATGTAGTACTTTTGGTTGCATTTTTGAAATGCCTTCCAAAAGCCTTCTAATGGCATCTATATTTGGCATTGGACATTCACTCTCTCCAACCCCTTTTGCCTTATATGAAAAAAAACAAGACTGCCCCCCTATACGAAAGTTTGTGGCTCCAGCAGCAACAAGTGCTTCCACCTCCTTTATAATTTCATTTTCATCTCTAAATAAAGGTTTTCCAAATAGTGGCTCGATACAAAATGAACAACCACCTGTGAACCATCTAACACAACCTCGATATGTTTCTATCTCAGCTATAAGTGGTTGAGGGTAGTCAGGATGCTGTTTTACTATTTCAGCCCCCAGAATACTCCATCTCCTCCATTCTGTTTTTGTCCTCAGTCTGTCTACGGGCTCACCATTTAGGAACTCATATAAGAATGCATCACCATCTTTCTTTACTGAATAGTCTACATATTTTCCTCCATCTATGAAACTTTTTCCTCCGCCTCTCCCAAAACCATATCTTGCAGCGGAGCCAACGAGAATTTTAGTTCCTTTAAAATTTTTGCAAATTTCCTGAAATTCTCTAAAAGAGATGGGCATTCCTCTTAGATATCTGCCAGGAACAACAGCCCCAGCGAGTATAACAAGAATATCTCCTTTAATTTCTCTACCCTTTCTCCATTCTTCTATTGTTGTGTATTCATATTTTTCTCCAGCATCTTTTATCGCGCCAGCAATGTATCTGACATATGGGGAAATGTAAGGTGGAACACCCAAACAAGAAGGTTCATCAACAAATCCATCCAGTAAAGTAATCACAATCTCCTAATATCTCCTGCAATATAAACTTTCCAGTGGAAATGAAGGGGGGTGGGTTAGGTGAAGGATATCCAACAAATTTATAAGTCAAAATATACTTCAAGGAAAATGAGTGCATATAATGCTAAGGAAGTGGAGAAGAAATGGCAAGAGAAGTGGCAGGAGATGAAAATTTACAGATTTGATAAAAATAAACAGCCTGTATATTCTATAGATAACCCTCCACGTTACGCCTCTGGAGCTCTCCATATCGGACACGCTGTTCATTATACACATATTGATTTTGTTGCCAGGTATAAAAGAATGCGCGGTTATAATGTCTTTTTCCCCTTATGCTTTGATGTAAATGGTATTCCTATAGAGGAAAGAGTGGAGCGAAAACTAGGTATAACAAGGAAAGACATCGACAGACAGGAGTTTATAAAATTATGTAAAGAATTTGCAGATGAAAATATTGAAGAGATGATACGCCAGTTCATCATTCTTGGAGAATCCATGGATGAAAGTATATTTTACAGGACAGATGCAGAATACTATCGACGCCTTACCCAAATATCTTTTATCAGACTATATAAGAAGGGATATATCTACAAAGGAAAATTCCCAGTAAATTGGTGCCCCAGATGTATGACTGCAATGGCAGATGCAGAGATTGAACATGTGGAAAGAAAAACAAAACTAAATACTCTCAAGTTCTATCTCACCAAAAATATCGAAGGAAAAGGCATCAAAAGAGATGAAAAAGGCTCATATATAGAAATTGCCACCACGCGCCCCGAGATGCTGGCCACCTGCCAGCTCGTTGCGATTCATCCAGAAGATGAAAGAGCTCCGTATCTTGCTGGAAAAGAAGTTATTGTCCCTATTTATGAAAAGGAGGTAAAAATTGTTGAAGACGAAAATGTGGATCCAGAGTTTGGTACGGGCATAGTGATGATATGTACCATAGGTGATAAAGAGGATTTGGAATGGGTTATGAAATACAATCTGCCGATTGAAATCTGTATAAATGATGATGGAACGATGAATGAACTGGCGGGAAAATACGAAGGAATGAAAGTAGAGGAGGCAAGAAAGGCAATTATTGAGGATTTGAGAAAGAACGATTATCTTGTAACTCAAGATGAGATTGAACAAAGTGTTGGAGTGTGCTGGAGATGCAAAACACCCATTGAATTCATTCAGGCTGAACAGTGGTTTTTAAAAATCCTTCCTTTTAAAGATAAAATCCTTCAGGTTGCGAAGGAAATGAAATGGTATCCTGAGTATATGTTTAAGCGGCTGGAGGATTGGGTTAACTCTCTCAAATGGGATTGGGTTATTTCAAGGCAACGATATTTTGCCACTCCCATTCCTGTATGGGAATGTGTCAAATGCGGAGAAGTGGTACTCGCTACTGAAGAGCAATGCTACGTCGATCCAACCATTGATCCTCCGCCTTTAGAAAAATGCCCAAAATGCGGTGGAGAGCTAAAAGGTTGTGAAGATGTTTTTGATACATGGATGGATTCTTCCATAACCCCTCTTTACAATACTTTCTGGCAGAGAGATGATACACTTTTCAAAAAACTATATCCAATGTCTCTTCGTCCTCAAGCCCATGATATCATACGAACGTGGGCTTTTTATACCATATTAAGATGCTACCTGCTTACAGATGAAAAACCCTTTCAAGAAGTTATGATAGATGGCTTTATATTGGCTCCAGATGGAAGACCAATGCATACATCTCTTGGAAATGTTGTTGACCCGTTAGAAATAATAAAAGAGTATGGAAGCGACGCCCTCCGCTACTACGCTGCCACATGCAAACTCGGAGAAGACAATCCTTTCCGTTACAAAGATTTAATTCGAGGAATAAGACTCATGAACAAACTTTGGAATGTGGAAAGATTTATTGGAAGTGCAGTAGAGAGAAAACCTTCCGAAGCTGAATTGCATTTGATAGATAAATGGATTCTCAGCCTCTATAGCAAGGTTGTTAAAAAGGTTACAGAATATATGGAAAATTTTGAGTATTCAAATGCTATGAAGGAAGTTGAACACTTTTTATGGCATGAATTTGCAGACCATTATATAGAAATGGTTAAACATAGGATATATGAAGAAAAGGATGAAGCCGCCCTATATACGTTATATGTCATAGGGCTAGGTATTGCTAAATTACTGGCTCCATTCCTCCCATTCATTACAGAAGAAATATATCATCGGTTTTACAGGCGATTTGAAGATGAAGAAAGTATCCACATTTCGAGTTGGCCAGAACCAATATTATCGGATGAAAAAGCTGAAGCTGCTGGTGAAATTGTAAAGGAGATAATTGCTGTTGTGAGGGAATGGAAGAGCCGACAAGGAATGCCATTGAATGCCCCCCTGAAAAAAATAATTTTGTATGGTAGGGTGGAAGGAAAAGATATTATTGCAGGTACATTGAAAGCAGGAGAAGTGGTTGAAATGGATGGGAAGCCTGAGGCGATAAAAAAGGCAAAACCAAAATATGATATGATAGGTCCTCATTTCAGGGATAAGAGCAGGAAGATAATAGAGAAAATACTTAAAGAGCCTGAGAACGTTGCAGAGGAAATAGAAAGAAAAGGATATTTTGCTGTAGAAATCGGCAGTGAAGAAATAAAAATAGATAAAGAATTTGTTGAAGTAATTGAGGAAGCAAAGGAAAATGTATTAAAAGCAAAAAATATTTTTATTGCGATAGAAAAATGAGAAGAGAAAAATTCATGAAACTCCTTGCCATTTTGATCGTGTTATTTATGATACTATCTGGCTTCATTGTGATATTCTACAGCACCTAACTTAAATTTTCCTTGCCCTATATTCCTTCCATTTTCCATTGAAAAATTCCTCCAGCATAATATCCTCAACTCCCTTAATTCGCCCTTCTATCTTTGCCACCAGCACGCCGCCGTTGCCTGCGGTGGCGTAACGGCGCGATGAAAATATGGTTAGGCATCTCTCATAAATTATCATACCGTTGAGATTATAATCATGCCCCCTTATGAATGCTGCTGCCCCACATTTTTTTAAAAAAGAATCGAGCATTCTTTTATCAAACTTAACCCCTGCTCCACGATAAACAGGCGATATGGCTGCATCACTCCATGTTATCTCTTCAATATCCATTAAATTTTCTTTACTTATTTCATCAAGGCTCTTTTTTGTTGGGAATCCTCCATGAGCAGCAAATACATTGTTAAGCATGGCAGCAAGAGGCATTTCCCTAAAAACAGCAACATATTCTCTATATTTTTTTCCTGCCTCATTAACAAATTCATTAGGATAGCATGGGATAGCATAATTTGCCTCATGGTTTCCTTTTAGCAGATAAATTTTTTCTGGATATTTTATTTTCATCCTGAGAAGAAAATCAATATTGTGGATGGACGAAGAAACATCTGGCGGTGCTCTATCCACATAATCTCCCAAAAAAACGAGATAGTCGTATCCTTCATCAAAAAATTTTCTTATAATCTCTTCAGAAATTATAACATCTCCATGCGTATCTCCTGCCACCATAATTTTTCCTCGAAGATGCAGTAACGATGGCTCCTTTTTCATCAATTCTCTGGCCACTTCAAGAACATTTGATTCCATATACGTATTTTTAAATATGCAGGTGGTATATGTTGTTAATGATTTCCGTCATTGTACCAGTGTATAATGAGAAAGAAAATATCGAAGCATTGTATAAAAAACTCATTAAGGTGTTGAAGAAAGAAGATGAAATAATTTTTGTTGATGATGGAAGCACAGATGGAAGCTATGAAGTGATTAAAAAAATTCATGAAAGAGATGGTAGGGTAAAATGTATAAAATTCGCCAGAAATTTTGGCAAAACTGCTGCTTTGATGGCTGGATTTGAAATTGCAAAAGGAGATGCTGTTGTTACAATAGATGGGGATTTGCAGAATGACCCCGATGATATTCCAAAACTGCTGGAAAAATTGAAGGAGTATGATGTGGTAAATGGATGGAGATATGACAGAAAAGATCCCTTTTTTTCAAAAAAACTGCCATCTATCATATCAAATAAAATCTCAAGATGGCTCACGGGCTTAAAAATACATGATTTTAACTGCGGACTTAAAGCATATAAGAAGGAATGCATAAAAGACCTTGAAATATATGGTGAAATGCATCGATATATACCGGCTATTTTATCCTGGAAAGGTTATAGTGTTGGAGAAGTGAAGGTTAAACACCATCCAAGAAAGTTTGGCAAGAGCAAGTATGGGGTGGCGAGGCTGATAAGGGGGATGTTTGACTTAATCAATTTCAAATTTTGGGCAGGATATTCAACACGCCCACTCCATTTTTTTGGAGGCATCGGTCTCATAATGTTTGGGGTGGGTTTTTTAATAGATTTGTATCTGGTTTTACTTAAATTTTTATATGGAGAAACCCTCTCCAATCGCCCTCTCCTCTTCTTAGGAATGCTCCTAATAATAGTTGGATTCCAAATTTTTATGACAGGATTTCTCGCAGAAATAATGATACGAAATTATTATTCGACGACAAATAAAAAAACTTATGTAATAAAAGAAAAGTTAGAATAAAATGAAGGTATGTATGGTTACAGGATTAAATAAACTCAAAAGATACATTAATTTTAAAAATGCAGGGGGAATGGGCACACAAGTGCCGCTTCTTTCTCAAAAATTACAGGAGAGAGGTATCGAGGTAAGCATAGATGATCCCACAAATTGCGATATAATCCATCTTCACAATCCCATGCCAAATTTTCTTTCTGTAATAAAGAGGGCTAAGAGAAAAGGTATAAAAGTGGTCATCCACGCCCGCCACCTGCCGGAACTCGTTAAAGGCGGTTTTATGTTTGACAGCATTATTTATCCCCTTTTTGAATTATATTCAAGATACTTTTATAATCTTGCAGATGCTGTAGTTTGCGCCACCCCCTATGTAAAAAACTGGATGGAGAAAAATGGAGTGAAAGCAAAGTTATATGTTATTCCAAATGGCGTGGATTGTTCTCGTTTTAGGCCATCGATGGATATGAGAAATGCTTTTAGGCATAAATATGGTTTGGAGGATGAGTTTGTTATTCTGTCTGTTGGGTTGATGATTCCAAGAAAGGGCATCCATGATTTTTTGAAAGTTGCAAAAAGATGCAGCGATAAAAAATTTGTATGGGTTGGGTCCACGGAGAAGACACTCAAAAGTGTTAAGATTGAACCGCCAGATAACTTCATTAATATACCTTATGTTCTCTTTGAGGAGATGCCCTCTGTATATAATGGGGGGGATGTATTTTTCTTTCCGACATATGCAGAAAGCTATGGAAATGCGCTTTTCGAGGCGATGGCATGTAAAAAACCACCAGTAATAAGAGATATACCTGTATATACAGAATGGTTTAAGGATGGGAAAAATTGTATAAAAGGAAAAACAACTGAAGATTTTGTAAGAGCAATAGAAAAACTTTCCGCAGATGGTGAATTGAGAGAAAAAATCTCCAACAATGCTTACTCAACAGCAAGGCTGCACGATATTTCAAATACAATAGATGCTTTAATAAAAATGTATGAGGCTTTATTGAATGATGCCACATAGATAACGGCAGTATGAAAGATTGAAAATGAACGAAATAAAAGAATATTTATATTAACAACTCTTGATGAAGCAATGAAACTCTCTATCGTGATCCCTACATACAATGAGCGAGAAAACTTGCCAATATTGGTTAAGGAAATAGGGAAAGTTCTTAGAGATTTAGAATTCGAGCTAATTATTGTGGATGATGATAGTCCAGATAAAACATGGAAACTTGCAGAAGAACTGAAAGAGGACTATCCTTTTATAAAGGTGTTAAGGAGAATTGGCAAAAGAGATCTATCGACAGCTGTTTTGGATGGTTTTAAAAAAGCAAAAGGAGATGTTTTGGCTGTGATGGATGCGGATTTACAGCATCCACCAGAAAAACTCATTAGTATGTATAGAAGAATAGAGGAAGGAGCAGATATTGTGGTGGGGAGCAGATATGTAGCGGGAGGAGAGATTGAAGAATGGAGCGCAATACGAAAATTATACTCCAAGTTTGCAACCCTGCTAGCCCATATATTTCTCCCAAGCACCAGAGCGGTAAAAGATCCCATGTCGGGCTTTTTCATGTGTAAGAGAAAGGTGATTGAGAGAGCAGAGTTGAATCCAATAGGTTATAAAATTCTTTTAGAGGTGCTTGCTAAAGGAAGTTATAGTAGGGTAGAAGAAGAGCCCATAACTTTTAGGAAAAGGGAGAAGGGAAAAAGTTCTCTTAATGCAACTGTGCAGATTAAATATTTACGCCATCTTTTGCGCATTTCATGGGAAACAAAGGAAATACATCGGGTTTTAAAATTTGCTGCTGTTGGCCTTTTTGGTGTATTTGTAAATCTTGGTATCCTTTGGATGCTGACAGAGATAGCAGGGTTTCACTACCTTCTCTCCGCCATCTTCTCCATAGAAGCTTCTATTATTTCCAATTTTGTTATGAATGATATATGGACTTTCAGAGATAGGAAAAAAGAGGGCTTTGTGGAATGGATTAGAAGAATGGTAAAATTTAACATCGTAAGCCTTCCATCTTTTCCGATGCAAATGATTGTTATGGGTGCACTCAAAGAAATTTTTGGAGTTTATTATTTACTTGCAGCACTTATTGGAATTTTCTTTGTTTTTGTCTGGAATTTTGTTGCCAATACTCTCTGGACATGGAAAGAGGTGTAGTTATCTCTTTACATATATTTCATAAATGTCTCTAGAAAACCGCAGGGAGATTCCCTCAAAAAGTAATTGCCCTCTTCCTTCCATCTTTTTGTACAAGTACCAATTAGTACTTCTATTCAAATATTCTTCTAAACCTTTGATTTCATATAAGTGGTAATACAGTATTATTGCTTTAGTCTCATTTTTCTCAAGCCAGTAGATTATGTCTTCAAGTTCTGTTTCAGGATAATGATATTTTGCTAAATTGGTTAAGTTTGGTGCAGCTGGACGATTTGCCAGAATATTTACAAG
>JAGHBD010000002.1 GCA_021161135.1 Thermoplasmata archaeon | reverse complement strand
TCCTTTGTATCCTCAAAACTTACAGTTCCCTTTGCAGTCTCTTTAAGCAATGTAGCATGCTGAAAATCGTTGTTTGGTTCATCATTCTCATAAGCCATGCTAATTACTGGCAGAGCTACCAAAATACATATTGCCAAAGCTATTACCTTCTTCATTTTTCTGCCTCCAAATATTAAAGGGAAAAATGTTTATAAAACTTTTTGCAGGATATCCAGTTAATTTCTTATTTATCCTGTATATTACAGACCATGAAGTGCCAAAAGGAGAGGAATTTAGAAAGTTGTCCCTGCACATGGGAGCCATGTGATAAGAAAGGAGTATGTTGCGAGTGTATTCGTTATCATCTTTCCCATAACGAAATGCCAGCATGCTTTTTCCCTCCAGATATAGAGAAAACTTATGATAGAAGCATAGAAAAATTCATCGAAGTATGGCAGGAAAGAGGAAGAATTGGCTGATCATAATGAAAAGATTATATCCTCACTTTTCTGCCCGCTTCATCTCTTTTCCACTCTCCAAAATCCTTAATTTTTATGAGAACATTGCTGCTGAAAACAGGGCCATCTTTACAGACATGATAGCCATCTATCGCACATGAATCACATATTCCAACGCCACACTTCATATATCTTTCTAAACTCGCCTGCATCTCTATGCCTTTTTCTATACATAAATCCAGCATTTTTTTCATCATAATTTCTGGCCCACACACATAAACCACATCAAATTCCTGCTTTTCCATTAACATTCGAGCCACATCAGTTGAAAATCCTTCTATGCCAGCACTTCCATCATCTGTAGAAATATGGAGATTTGCAATCTTTTTTATATCATCTGCAAACAAAAGCAATTTGCTTGTTTTTGCTCCGAGAACAACATGCTTCTCTCCTTCATAAATTTTTATGAGGGGAAGTAAAGGCGCTATGCCTGTGCCGCCTGCAACAAAAAGGGCTTTTTTACCCATTATTTCGAATCCTCTCCCATATGGGCCTCTCACTCCCAATTTATCTCCTTCCTTCATTCTGTGCATTGCTTCCGTCGCCTCCCCGACTTTCTCAACTGTTATAGCTGTTTCCTCTCCAATATGGCTGAGAGACATGGGAACTTCATCTATGCCTGGAATCCATACCATAACAAATTGTCCGGGCATAGCATCCATTTTAATATCCAAGAAAAATGTTTTGTGAATATCACTGTGCTCAACTATCCTCTTTATCCTACAAATATGCATATATGAGAGAGCCATTTAAATACAAAAGATTTGCTATTTCCTCTGCAACCTTTATATATTAAAAGATTATTTCGTGTCAATGGCACGAATGCACGCAAGAAGGAGGGGCAAGTCAGGCTCAAAACACCCAATTGAGAGGACACACCCAGAATGGAGTCTGAAACCAGAAGAAATAGAAGAACTTATAGTTAAACTTGCCGAAGAAGGTAAGCCACCTGCAATGATAGGATTGATACTCCGTGATTCCTATGGGGTGCCAGATGTAAGAGCCGCACTTGGAAAGAAAATAACGAAGGTGTTGGAGGAGCACAATCTCCTGCCAGAAATACCCGAAGATTTGAGCAATTTGCTGGATAAAAGGGCGAATTTGCTTAAACACCTTGCGGAGCATAAAAAGGATTTGCATAACAGAAGGAGATTGCAACTGATTGAGGCAAAAATAAAAAGGCTTGTAAAATACTATAAGCGGGAAGGGAAACTACCAGAGAAGTGGAGTTACGCCTGATTTTTGCCACGCTGTATTTCGATAGCATCCTCAAGTTTCATTTCTCCTCGCAAAACCTTTCTTGCCAGTTCTTTTGATATTGTTATATTCCTACTCTTTATTCTGCTCAATCTCTGCATCTCTCTTATTTCTCCTTCCTTTGGCTCCACAGAAAGCATACCCTTTATTTCTCTTCCTTCTGCCAAAGCTATCGTTGATGCTGCCACTTCATCATCATCAACACATGGTATCGCTGCCTCGTCAACTATTTCCATTCTGATATTCTCTTTTATAAGACGATTTATTATTCTGTTTCTTATCAACCTCGCCCCGTTACCTATTTTCACAACAACTTCTTTTGCCCCTATATCTTCAACATATTCTTTTATAAAATTTGCCGCTTGCTCGGGCGAGCTGGCAAGGAGGCTTCTTATGAGTTTTCTGTTACCAAAAATTGCTATGCCTATATTATCGCCAGGATCAATTCCAAAAACTATTTTCACATCCTTACCGCTGGAATAAATGAGTGCTTTGTCCACCAAATTTTCAATGCTTCCTCCATTTTTCCATATTACAACATTCCCAAAATCGATTCTTTCTCTTTCCTCCTCAGATGTTATCACCACATCAACATTTGGAGGAATTTTCTCGCTAAATGAAAGAGAAATGAATGGCAGATCCCTTTTCTTAAGTTCATTAACCACATCATGATAGAATGCAAAATTTGAGGTGAGTAACCCAATCACACTTCTATATCTCTCCTCATATTTAAATTTTATATCTCTTTTTTAGATATCCAATCATGAGGAGAGCTCACGTGAGGATATACGGGAAGGTTCAAGGAGTGTGGTTTAGAGCACATACAAAAGATATAGCTGATAAACTTGGCATAAAGGGATGGGTAAGAAATGTTCCAGATGGAAGTGTTGAGGCGGTCTTCGAAGGAGATGATGAAAGCGTTGAAAAAATTATAGAATGGTGTCATCGTGGTCCACCACTGGCAAGGGTTGAGAGAGTAGAAGTGGAATATGAGGAGCCAAGAGGCGAAGAAAAATTTGAGATAAGGTATTAAAATGAGGGACTTGCACGATGCTCTAATTAACATAGGCTTTAAAATTGGTATTCCCTTCTTATTATTCACTCTTGTAGTAGGCATCATAATTACTTTTCACGAGTTTTGGATTGGTTTAATAACAATTTTCTCCTCTGCCATCTTACTTTCCCTTGTCATTGCCTCATATATGTTTTACAGGCGGGATAGGAAATCGTATTTAAAAGCCCATATCCATGCAATTGCTTGGAGAGATTTCGCCATCCTTCTGTTCTTCTCCCTCTTTTTTCTTTTTCCATCCTTTACATCATTTTATGGAGGCGATAAGGAAACTGCAAAATTTTTCTTTGCTCTCTTCATAACCTTTCTCATTCTCGCTATCATAATCGGGTATCAAAATAAAAGGCTCAGGATATAGATAATAATCCCATCTTCTTTGTTGCCTCCTCTATCCTTTCATGTTTTCCGTGAAAACAAACTTTTTTACAATTCGGCGTAGCATCAATCATTTTTTCCAGCATTTCTTCATTTAAATGCTCCACCGCATACTTGGCTGCTATGTGCCCAAACGCTATTTCGCTCTCCAATGCTATATCAGTAAAGCGGGGAGCATAATGACCACCTCCTATTCCAATCGCCACATCGTATTTTTTCTCCTCCATCTGCATGATTGCCTCCGCTATCACCCTGCATGCTTTTTTATCTCTCCATTCTGCCTCGGTGCTTCCTACCTCAATAAAAAAGCAGGGTTTTTCCAGATAGGGACCATGATGAGTTGCTTCATAACACACCTGATACTCTTTCGGTGCCATCTCTTTCAAAATGTGAAGGGCACTTCTCATTAATATTGGGCTGCAAGGAATAAGTGTTTTGTCTCTCCCACCATATTCTGCTTTTCCAAAATTTCCTATTGCATGGATGCTGAGTGTTTTTTTCTTTGCCACAGATGCATGGCGGGAGGCAAAAATTATAGTATCGATGGTATAACCGAGGGCTTCTATCTCCCTATCTACATCATCATGGAATATATGCTCATCATCTATGAAATAGAGTAGCATATCATCTCTTTCATAAATATTTCCTTTTTCTTTCCATTTTGTTATAGAAAGTAAATTTTCTGCTATATTTCTGCTCGCAATATCCTTCATCGACGCCACAATGCATATCATTCTATGCTGAATAAACCATAATTCTTATATTTTCTGTTATCTTCACATCTAAAATGTTTGTCTCGCCTGGCGACCTTGAAAAATATGCTTTCTGCCCTCTTTCATGGTGGCTGAGCAAGGAACACAAAATCGTTCATAAAGAAGGAGTGAAACATCATAAAAAAGTAGGAAAAGAGCTTCAGGAAATAAAAGAAAAAGAGAAAAAAGTGAAATTCTATGAAAAATATATCCTGTTTTTCTCTGTAGCAGCTACCATCGTTGCTATATCAGGCATAGCTTTTTTATATGAAGAGATACAAACTTTTTGGCAATATTTTTTTGTTACACTTGCTCTCATGTGGCTTCTTGTTTCTGCATTTTTCCTCTATAGAGCTACAAAAGTGGTGAGTATTCTTAAGCCAAAATATGAAAAACTCTTACTCCTTTCATCAATGGGAGCAATATTGATTGCCTTCTTTTCGTTTCTTTTTTCTTCGCCCGCCAACAGAGATATGAGTTTGTTTGCAGAAATTCTCGCCATTATATGGATTGTTGTTGCAAATCTTCTTTTTTATAGAGGAATGTATCTGAGTGATAAAATAGTGGAAAAGAAGATAAGATACATTCCTATTAAAGGGGAAATTGAGTATATAGGAAGCGATAGAGAAAAAGAAATAATTTCAGAAAAATATGGTATAAGGGGGAAGCCAGATTATATTCTCAAGATAGATGATGAATATATCCCCGTTGAAGAAAAAACTTCTGATTTGCAGTCGCCAATATTTCCTCATGTTATTCAATTAACTGCATACTGCATGCTCATAGAGGACAAATATGGTGTTCCGCCATCATATGGAATTTTGAAATACAAAAATGCTGAATTCAAGATACCTTATGAAAAGAGGTGGAAAGAAGTTGTGATGCAGTTAAGAAAAAATATGATTAAAGATATGGAAAAAGGAATTGCTCATCGAAACCATAACAATCCAAAAAAATGTGCAAGGTGTATAAGAAAGGAATATTGTCCTGAACGACTATCTTAACTTCTTCTTTATATTCTCAACAATTTTCTGTATTTTTTCTCTTTTTTTTCCTTTTTCCTCCTCGAGAGTACTTTTTATTTCATCCAGCCTCAACTTTATTGCCTCAAGCGAGAACTCTGCCACACTTTTATATCCATATCTTGGGTCATCAATAACGGTTCTTTTTATCTCCTCATGAAGTTCCTTGGGTATTGAAATTGTGCTGTATTTTACCATGAGAACTTATTTGTAAAGAGGATATATAATTTACTATCTGCTCGCTGCCTTACTTAATATCATCCACGAGTATCTTCTTTAACTTAAACCCTCTTGGGCATTCAACATTTCCCTTCACTTCAATGATTTTATATTCTTTTTCTTTAATCTTGGGCACACAGGCTTCATATTCTTTACAGGCAACATTATTGCATTTTATCCGATGATACTCTATAGCCGTCGCCTCCGCTTCCTTCTCCTTCACATTTACTTCTGCCGGCAGTTTTTCTACTTCAACGACGATTACGCCGCCGTCATGGATTTTGCACTGATGTGTTTTATCTCTTATCTTTGTTATTCTGTATGTTCTGCCCTCCTGCAAATTGGAGCAAACTGTCTTCAGGCGACAGTTTTTACATTGCTGAGTAATTCCAAGATAAACAAACTCATTCCCTTCCTGAGCAAGCTTTTTACCTATAAGCGTAATTAAAACCATTACGCCACCCCCGTTATTTTAACCAACTTTTCAGCTGCATCTTTTGTAATCCCATCTGTACCCAAAATGGTGTATCTTTCTGGCCTCACCTTATGGGCCATCATAAGGGCACGGATAACATCTTTCTTTGTTACCCCTAACTCCTTAGCCGTTGTTGGCGCACCAATTTCTTTGAGAGTATCTCTTATCATTTCCCAGTCTCCGCCGTGAAGATACATCATCATTATTGCTCCCACGCCACATTGCTCTCCATGCATCGCTTTGCCTGGAGCTATTCTATCCAGAGCATGAGAAAACATATGCTCTGCCCCGCTTGCAGGGCGGGAGGAATTGGCGACGCTCATTGCAACACCAGATACAATCATCGCTTTTACTGCAATCCATACGGCTTCCTCTATTCCTGGCTTTATGAACTTCGCATTTTCAATGATAGTTTCTGCTGCTGTTTTTGCAAGAGCAGCAGCAAATGAACTGTAATACTCTCCCTTGAGCCTCCTTGCCAGTTCCCAGTCAAGAACTGCTGTAAGATTGGAGATTACATCGGCGCAACCAGATGCCAGCATCCTGTAGGGGGCTTTGGATATTATGGCTGTATCTGCAAGGATGGCCAAAGGGGAGCGAGCTTCCTTTGATATTGATGTTCCATTCTCTTTTATTGATGCCCGTGGAGATGCTATGCCATCATGAGAAGCAGCAGTAGGAATACTTATGAAGGGCACCTTGCATTTAAAGGAGGCAAGTTTTGCAATATCTATAACCGTGCCTCCGCCTACTGCAACCAAAAAGTTTGCCTCCGTCTTTTTCGCCATCCTATAAACTCTTCTCACTTCCTTCATTGTTGCCCTTTCAACAACTATATCGTCAACAGAATATTTTTTGGAGAGGAGAGAAGCAACCCTGTCCCCTGCTATTCTTTTTGTATTTTCATCATGAACAAGTATGCACTTTCCCTCAACATTTACTCTCTCGCATAGCTCAACAATATCATCAATAACTCCATGCCCCACTACTACATCTCTCGGAAACTCCATGAGTTTTTGCTTGCTGAATGGCATTATATTTTGTATTTTCCTCGCCCATATAGTTTTTTTGCTAAAAATGAGGAGGTTCTGGAAATATTTTTCTTCAAATGCCTCAAAGGAGAGCATTGAGAGATGGGATTTCTTGGCATCGCAACCCTTTATCGCTACAAAACCTTTTAATAATATTTTTACATAAATAAATATGAAAAAGTTACTCATGGTGGGTTTATTTGTTGCAATAGCGATTTATGGACTGGCACAACCCACAATAAATAGTGTAAGTGACGCTCCAGATCCTGTTGAAGTTCCTGGTTATAATAACATTACCGCAGACATAACAAATGCAACACAGGCATATGTGGAAATTTATTATCCAAATGCAACCTTAATGGGAAATTATTCAATGCTGCATATTGCCCCAAGCACATGGTATTATAACCATACATATGCTTATCCTGATCCTCTTGGCACCTATTCATATGTTGTAAAAGCTTATAATGCAACAGGATGGGCAACATCTGCCACCTACACATTTGTATTGCAGGATACAACCCCTCCTTCAAGCCAGATTAATGCTTTAGCAAGCTACTGGTATAATGCTGCAGCAACCCTTTCAGCAACTGCATCTGATAACTATGAAGTAGCAAATGTCAGCTTATGGTTCAGATACAGCAATGATAATGCAACATGGAGTGCATGGACATTTTTCGCAAAGGATGTCTCATCACCTTGGAGTTTCAGCTTTAATTTCCCAAGTGGCGAAGGATATTATGAATTTTACAGCATAGCAAATGATACAGCTGGAAATAGCGAAGCAGCTCCAGCATCAGCAGATGAAATAGCTGGATATGATATAACAGCTCCCACATCAAGCGTTGATGCAATGAGCTACTGGCAAACTTCCCTGCCTCTTGTAATAACCGCTACAGCCTCAGATAGCCTCTCAGGTGTTAAGGAAGTTACACTCTACTACAGATATAGCAGCGATAACACAACATGGGGTGCATGGCAGACTTTTGCAACCGATACCACGCCGCCTTGGCAGTGGAATTTTAATGCCCCGAGCGGAGATGGCTATTACGAATTTTATACAAGGAGCCAAGACAATGCAAGTAATATTGAGGCATCGCCTCTGACAGCTGACGAAAGTGTGGGTATAGATACATCTCCTCCCGTAACCACGCTCCATGCAACTCCTTCATATGGCAGCTACATAACATCTTCTTCAACCATAACACTTTCTGCAACAGACAGCGTTTCAGGCGTTGCAGCCACCTATTATCGCATATGGAATGGCTCCTGGCATCCAGCGCCTGGCACAGGTGTTGGAAAGAATAATAACTTTACACTGTATTCAGGTGCCTTCTCCCTTGTAAAAGGAGGTACCAACTATGTCGAATATTATAGCGTGGATAATGTGGGTAATGAGGAAACAACCCATAACAAATCATTATACGTAGATGATGTCGGACCATCGATATCAAATGTTGTCGTCGAGCCATCAACTCAAAATGCTGGTGGATATGTAAATATAAGCTGCTCTGTCGAAGATCTTGGTGTTGGGGTGGAGAGCGTATATCTGGAAGTAACATATCCAGATTCATCTACAGCAAATTTCACAATGCATTACAAGAGCTGCTCCACCTATTACAGGGAGGAAGTATATACCATAGCAGGAGTATATGACTTCACAATATATGCAAAAGATCACCTTGGAAATGCTGCAAAGAGTACGGTATATCACTTTACCATTACTGCTCCAAATTCTCCACCTGTAACAACCTGCAATTTAACGCCATCATCACCAAATGGAAAAAATGGATGGTACATAACAAATGTCAATGTCACCCTTAATGCAACCGATCCAGATGGCGATGCAATTTTGTTCACAAAATATAGAATAGATGGTGGAACATGGAAGACATACACTGGCACTTTCACAATAAGTGATGAAGGAGAACATCTTCTTGAATTTTACAGTGGAGACGACAAGGGAAATAATGAGAGTATGAAAAATGTAACTATAAAAATAGATAAGAGCAAGCCATATTTGGTTTTGCAGCGCCCAATGCCAGGCTACCTGTATCTCTTTGATCGCCAGATATGGCCATTAGCGAGTGGAAATACGATTATAATAGGAAGAATACTTGTGAGGGCGGTTGCATATGACAGCGATTCTGACATAGATAATGTATCATTCTATGTGAATGGCGTGCTTCAGAACATTGATACAATGTTTCCGTATGAATGGCTGTGGCGTGGAACAGTTGGCTACTGCTATCTGCATGTTGTTGCTTACAACAAGGCAGGATTGAAAGAAGAGACAGTGCCAATGCTTGTTTACATCTTCAGCCTTTGAATAAATGCAACCCTACATCATACTGGTTGAGCCAAAATATGCAGGCAATGCTGGAGCAGTTGCAAGGTTAATGAAAAATTTTGGTTTCAGGAATCTTGTGCTCATCAATCCTTCCTTTTCACTTGATAACGATGACTGCAGAAAATTTGCAATGCATGCCCAAGAAATACTTGATGAAGCCATATTAATGGATTCTTTTGATGAGATTGTAGAGGAAATGGACTTTATGGTTGGTACAACTTCTATCGAAAGTAAAGACGATAAGCATCATTTGAGGAAAACAGTTGTGGCGAGGGAATTTGCAAAAGAGATATACAAAATTGATGGGAAGGTGGGACTTGCTTTCGGGCGGGAGGATTATGGGCTTTTAAATGAAGAAATAAAGAGATGTGATTTATTGGTAAAGATACCCACAAGTGATGAATATCCTGCCTTAAATCTATCGCATGCTGTCTGCATTCTGTTATATGAGCTTTTCATGGAAAGATATGAACCACCTGAATTTGTGCTTGCTGATGGAAAAGAAAAGGAAAAAATGTATGAATTTTTTGACCGCCTACTTAAAGCAATAAATTATCCAGAGCATAAAATGGAAAATACCCGCATATTGTTTCGCAGGGTTATAGGAAGAGCGATGCTATCGAAATGGGAATATCATACTCTTATGGGGGTTTTTAAAAAAGCAATACAGGCGGCAGAAGGTAAAAAGCTGGCCAATTCACCTGAAAGTTTTAAATAAAAATGGATATACAACTATGGAAAGAATATTCATAGGAGTGGCATGGCCTTACGCCAACGGCTCTTTGCATCTCGGCACACTCGCTGGCTGTCTATTGCCCGGAGATATTTTTGGTAGATATCACAGAATGAAAGGCAATGAGGTGCTGATGGTCTCTGGCAGCGACGAACATGGCACACCAATAACTCTTACAGCTGAAAAAGAGGGCGTATCGCCGAAAGAAATTGTTGATCGTTATCACGAAGAGCATAAAAGAAGTTTGGAAGATTTTAGTATAAAATTTGAGAATTTTACACGCACAAGCAATGAATTTCACAAAAATGTGGTTAAAAAATTTTTCCTTCGCCTCTATGAAAAAGGATATATTTATCCCAAAAAGATGATGGCATTTTATTGCAACAATTGTTCTCGATTCCTTCCAGACAGATATGTGGAAGGAATATGCTATTACTGCCATGGAAAAGCAAGAGGAGATCAGTGTGAGGAATGCGGCAGAACGCTTGATGTGAATGAAATTTTAGAGCCGAAATGCAAAATATGTGGCTCAACACCTGTGCTGAAAGAAACGGAGCATCTCTTTTTTAAACTCTCCGCCTTCGAGAAAGATCTTCTTCAGTGGCTCAATGGAAAGAATTTCTGGAGAGACAATGTGATTAATTTTACCCTCAATTTTATAAAATCTGGATTAAAAGACAGGGCGATAACGCGTGATATAGAATGGGGTGTTGAAGTTCCTGTTGAAGGATATGAAAATAAGCGCATTTATGTATGGTTTGATGCTGTAATTGGCTATCTTTCTGCTTCAATGGAATGGGCTAAGAAAAAAGGGGCAGAGGATGAATGGGAAAAATGGTGGGTTGAAGAGGCGAGACACTATTATTTTCTGGCAAAAGACAATATTCCTTTCCATACGATAATATGGCCTGCAATGTTAATGGGGCATGGAGGGCTCAATTTGCCCTATGATGTTCCAGCAAATGAATTTTTGACAATGTCTGGAGAACAGTTTTCTAAATCAAGGGGAGTAGGAATATGGCTGCCAGATATAGCAAAAAAATTTGATACAGATACCATACGATACTACCTCTCCATAAACATGCCTGAAAAGAGAGATACCGACTGGAACTGGAAGGATTTTGAGGCAAAAGTAAATAATGAGTTAGTGGCCATATACGGCAATTTTGTTCATAGGGTTCTCACATTTATTCATAAAAATTTTGGAAAAATTCCACCCTATTTGAAGGAAGGAGAACATGATAGAAAAGTAATCAACGAGGTTATTGAAACTTTCAATGAGGTGGGAGAATATATAGAAAAATGTCATTTCAAGGAAGGAATCAAGAAGGTAATGAGAATAGCCCAGCTCGGGAATCAGTATATGAATGCAAGCGAACCATGGAAATTATTGAAAGAAGATGTTGAGAGATGCAAAAGCGTCATGAATGTTTGTGCGAGAATAGTCAAAATACTCGCCATCGCCTCCGCCCCCTACATGCCGAAGGCGGCGGAAAAAATCTGGCATATGCTGGGCTATGAAGGAAGTGTGCATGAACAGAGATGGGAAGCGGCGGAAATAGATGAAAATGAGATTAAAATGCCAGTTCCCCTTTTCAATAAGATAGAGGTGGATAAAATGGAGGAAGTTGAAGATCCCTTCGGAAAATTGGATTTGAGAGTGGCGAAAATTGTGGGCGTTGAGGAACATCCAAATGCTGACCGACTTTATGTCATAGAGATTGATCTGGGCGAAATGGGCAAACGAAAAATAGTGGCGGGAATAAAACCATGGTATAGCAAGGAAGAATTAATGGGCAAAAAGATTGTTGTAATCACTAACTTAAAAAAAGCTAGGATAAGGGGTGTGGAATCGGAAGGAATGCTCCTCGCTGTGGATGAAAATGGAAAAGCTGTGCTGCTTGTTGCAAATGCTAAGGAAGGAAGCAGGGTGTATGTGGAAGGGATAGAAGCAGAGCCTGCCGCCGAAGTAAGTTATGAAGAATTTAGTAAGGTAAAGATGGTTAGCAAAGACGGAGCAATTGAATATAAGGGGAAAAAGCTGCGGGATGAGGAAGGATTGATAAAAACTGATAAGCCAGTTGGCGATGGCTACCCCGTAAGATGATTGTTCTGGCAGAACAATTTTGTTCGCCGAAGACAATAAATCTTAAATATAATTACGCATTATGGATATTCAATGATTAAATACAGCACAATTTCGCTGCCTAAGGAACTGTATGATAAATTACAGGAACTTGTTGATAAACATCCGGAGCTTGGTTATGGAAGCGTTGCTGATTTTTGCAAAGAAGCAATAAGGTTGCATGTTGAAGAAATAAAGAGGGAATTGAGAGAGGATTTTCTCCGCCGCCTCGATGTGCCACGAATAATGAAGAATCTTGAGCGTTTATCTGCAATTGGAGAGGATATTTATGCGACAGCTTTTGAGAGAATGCGTGCAATGGCTTTTATTTTTACCAAGGATTTTAAGGTAAAGGAATGTAATTATGAATTTTACAGTCATCTGGGATATGGAGATAAAGAAGAGGTAATAGGAAAAGACCTTTACGACTTCTTTGAAGGAAAGATAAAGCATACATTACGTCGAACTGGAAATCTGAGAGATTATGAGACAAGGGCGATAAGAAAAGATGGTAAAAAGTTAGATGTAATGCTGAGTGTTCGAAAGATAAATGAGCGAACATTTGTAGGCGTGGCCTTTGATGTTACAGTAAAAAATTACCTCATAGAAAAGGAAAGGAAGCTGAGACAGCTTTATGAATATTTGATAGATGAAATAGCAGACACCGTGATAGTCACTCAGGAAGGAAAAATAAAATTCATAAATAAGACGAGTAGCATTACTGGTTATACAGCAGAAGAACTTCTTGGCAAACATTTCATCGATTTCGTTGCTGAAGAAGATAAAGAAAAAATCATGAAAAATTATGAGAAGCTACTGAAAGGCAAATTGAAACCAGAGCCAAGGAGATATAAACTTGTATTTAAAGATGGAAGTGTAAAAGAAATTGAGATGATTTCGAAGAAGATAGAGTATGAAGGGCGTCCCGCCGTGCTTACAATATTGAGGCTATATCGACGTTAGTCTTCAAGAGCCATTGCAAGCTCTTTTGCAGCCTCCTGGAGCCTTCCTTCTCTGTTCTTAACAATCTTTACTGTTGCATTTGTAAGTGTTGCATAACTCATAGCAGCTATTCTATTCATCATCTGGTGCATTTCTATTTCTTCTCGTCCCTCTACATCTCTCTGCCTCACTTCAGCATCCTTTTTTCTCCTAGCCTCTATTTCTTCTGGCAACGCCTCAATTAATATAATTCTCTTTGGTTGTAAAATCTGCAAAACATCATAGGGCAATCCAGGCAGATAGCCGTAAGGCGTTTTTATGGTGCAGTGAGTATCTATGATTACATTTTCTTTCTCTGCTATTTTTTTAGCTGCTTTTATCTGCAACTCTCTCTGTTTTTCGTACGGCAGCCTTCTCATTTCATCTCTGTTGTTAATACCATATTCCTTTGCCATCTCAAACATCACATCGCCATAATTTATCACTTCCATGTGCTTTATCTTTAAAGCTTCATTGAGCACTGTTGTTTTTCCAGCCCCCGGTATTCCTGCAACAATTACTCTCATTCTACCCCCAAGAATTTTCTTAAAACAGGATGCATTTCCATTGCCTGCTCCCTCGCAATATCTTCATAAAGCCTTATGACAATGCCCACCGTAAGCAGCAGTCCTGTGCCAGTTGTATTGCCAACTGTACCTATTAAATTGGCAAATACAGCTAACAAGCCAACAAGGGCTGAGCTCAATATCGTTAAAGCAGGGATATACCTTTCAAGCACTTTTTTAAGAATGCGAGGATCTCTTCTAAATCCAGGAATCTGCATTCCAGAGCTTTGGATCTGGCGCGCCACAGCCTCTGGCCCCATATTGGTTGTTTCTATCCAGAATTTGCCAAAGAAAATGCATCCAATGAGGAATACAGCTGTATATACGATGAGCCTGACGGCCATCTGCCAAGGCTCATGCCCCTGCAGATAACCTCTATATCTTGGGTCAATAAGAGGGAAGAACCATGTATGGAGCCCATTTGGGCGGGTGAGATACCATAATGCTCCTGCCACTGGCTGAGTGGAGCCTGGCAAATATTTACCAATCCACCATGCCCCTCCTATCAGCGGGATGTTATCGAGGCGAGTATATAAAAGCAGACCAAACATATTAAGATTCGCCATGAGGGCGGACATTAGAATGACTGGTATATTTGATGCATACATGAGGCGGAGCGGATATCTTCCTCTTGCCCCCCTTACTCTTCCATGAGCCAACGGCAGTTCAACACGGGATGACTCAGCATATACAACAAAAAGGAAAATTATGATGGTGCCAAGTAAGGCAACAACTGGATTTGGAGGTGAGATAAATATTTTCTCAAAACCACCTCCGTTCACAAGCTCACCAAGAGACATGTGAGTTGTAAGATAAAGTGTCTTAGGTATCGTACCAGCAGGAGGATTATCAACACCAAGCGGTAAGTTTTTATTAGCAGGCAGCCAGCTGAATAATCCTGTTATCAAAGCGCTGGATACGCCAGCAGCAATGAAGAGAGAGACGCCTGAACCAATTCCCCATTTTGAAATAACCTCATCCATCCAGAAAACTATCATTCCTCCTATGAAAAGCTGCAGAACTATCATGGCTCTCGCCGCCCCAGTTCCGCCGAGCATATCAACGAGTCCTTCGCTTGGGCGGAGATAGCCAAATACCTGCGGTACAGCCTCAACAAGAATCATCACTGCAACAAGCACCTTCTGGAAGCCCTGATATAATGCTCTATCCTCCTCATCCTGCAAATCCAAATTAATTAATTTTGCTCCAACGAAAAGCTGCAATATGATGGATGCTGTTACAATAGGCCCTATACCAAGATGAACAATGCTACCACTTGCTCCAGCAAATATTGCTCTAAAGGCTGCAAACATATCAATGCTTTCTGGAGCAAGTCCATAAATCAGAACTTGAGTTAGTATATAATAGAGTACGAGACATGTGGCTGTCCATAATAGCTTTGTTCTAAATGGGACATGCCCCTTTGGCTTTTTAATTGCAGGCCATCTTTCGACGATGGGCTTGAAAACATATAATTTACTCTTCTCCGCCATTACCCCTCACCACCACTTCCCCGCCTGCCGCCGCGATTTTTTCTATCGCCTTTTCAGTTGCCTCCTTTACAATAACCTTTAATGGCTTATTTATAAAGCCAGAACCGAGGAGTTTATCATATCCAAGTTCTATTAAATTAACCTCACCCTCAAATTTGTTCAGTTCCTCCACATTTATTGTTTTCTTTATTCTTTTTACACCATGTCTCGTGAAACCATGTCTTCCAAATCTCCATTCAAGATGCTTGTGTTTGCAGCCACCTGCAAATCCATGTCCTCCTTTGTGCCCTTTGCCGCGGTGCTTTTTCTTGCTACCATACCCGCATGTTTTCGAACCCCGCATCTTCTTTGTCTTCCTCCTCATAGCATCCTCCTTATAAGCTCATTTATCTCCTTTCCTCTATATCCTGCCGAGCCACCAAGCTTGAAAGGCTTTTTAATACTTTTATACCCCTTGCGAGGTGGATGGAGACGAATGCAGGGATTTGTTATTTCTTTTAACCTTACCCCCTGCTTTAATTTTTCTATTGCCTCATCAACATTCTCCACCTTTGCCCTTTTTTCAAGCAAAAGGCGGAGAGTTTCTTCATCTATTTCGCCCCAAGTAACATAATCCTTAACCTTCTGAAGCATCCCTTTATAGCTGGGGCTAGGATGAATGATTGTGCAGCTATTTATTTTATGCAGATTGAGCATTTTAAGCGTGTCTCTCACTTCTCTATTTGCATTTATAACGCTCCTTATTCTCACCACTGCTATCATGCTTCCACAGCTCCTTCAGCCACATTAAGCTTCGTTTTTAATTCCTCTGGCACTTTATATATGGTTGTATTCTTGAGGGCATCATAAACAGCTTTAGCAAAGTTTATCGTCGTCCTTGTTTCGCCTTTTGTAAAGCCCCACACGTCCTTTATACCAGCAAGCCTTAACACAACTTTCGCCACATTACCTACGGCAAGTCCTACACCACGAGGGGCGGGCTTCAAAGTTATACGAACCGAGCCACACTTTCCAGTAACCTTGAAAGGAAGGCTGTGAGGCGTGCCACAGCCACACTCCCAAGAGCCACATCCTCTATTCACTTCAATAATATTCAGTTTTGCCTTCTCAACCGCCTTTCTTATAGCCATTCCCACCTCTCTATCCTTTGCCTGTCCTATGCCAACATAACCATTTTTGTTTCCAACAACAACCACGACTCTGAATTTTGTTCTCCTGCCAGAGTCAGTCATACGTTGAACCATATTTACATCAACCACTTCATCTTCCAGATCAGGCAAGAGCATATCGACTATTTCCACTTCCCTCAGTGGCAATCCACTTTTCAATGCCTGGCTCATCGAGGTTATTTTGCCTTCCATCACGAGCTTGCCCAACCTTGTTTTTGGAATCCACTCCTCATTCATATTCTTCCTCTATCTTACTTTTTATTTCTTCCACTTTTTCAGCAATCTCATCACTAATATGCTTACCATAAAGACGATCCTCAGATGGAACGATTTCCTCACCATATGGCACATCTACACCTGCATCAACAACACCTTTTAAAGCAGCAAATATTCTTGCTCCCCGTCGCGGAGTATATAAGCCGATATCAAGCACGCCTTCTTTCAACCCCTTCTTCAACGCCCTTTTACCAGCAAGTAAGCCCGTCAGGTAGGCAGCAGGAGTATTTGACAAACTATATTCCCACCCATATTTTCTTAAATCTGTGCCTATAGCAGAGGCAACGATTCTATCGCCGTTCATATCATATAAGGCAAACTGAACCCTAATATTTTTATTCGATTTTCTTACAACTACACGGGGCTTTCCCGATTTAAGGAGAGCTAATCTTTTCCTGTAATTTGTTTTGCCTTCCCTTCTTCTCCTAAACGGCAGCCTATTCATTTTTCTCAACCTTCAGCAATCCTTCCATCTCAAGATGCATGCGCACATGCGCCTTGCTCCTGAACTGCCCTCCTTTCGCTCGCCTGTAATACAGGCGGTATGTCTTTCTATCTATTAAACCTTTATCCCTCAGCTCTCTCAAATATGCACGAATGGGGCGGATTGTTTTGATCCATGCTCTCTTTCTCGGCAATCTTGCTGTAGCTTTTCCTTTTCTTGAACCATGTCCTTTCCTCCTTCCCTTCTTTTTCTGCATCATTCTTTTCCTTATTCTACCCCTTGAATTTCCCCTTATTTTTCTTGCCTTAATAAGACCATGCTTTATGAGGTTACGAATATCTCTTCTTGTAACAGCCTTAGATATCTCTTCTAACTGCTCTGGATCCATCCACACGCGATTTTCACCGCATTTCAGCACTTCTGCCGCCAATCTACGCTGGTTTCTCAAATCCATTTACAACACCCTGTTCAATACCCTTATCCCCAATTCATCTGCTTTAGCAATAATTTCCTCCCTCTTCTTTCTCCCAACTGTAGCAGCAATCCTTATCGCTTCCTTGCTCCCATCAATACCTTCCAAATCCTTCACATTATACACAAGCCTTTCCTTAAAGCCTGAGGGATGCAAACCTCTAACCTTACGGGGCGAGCCATACCCAATGCGTGGCATGGGCGGACGATACTTATAATGGCGGCGCTGCTTGGAATGTCTGCCACGAGGGCGGCGCCATTTATCATCAAGCTTCTTGAATTGCCATAACTGCTGGCGGATGAAACGGGGCTTTTTCTTTCTTTCTTCCATTAAGCGGCGTATCTCCTCGCTTATATTTGCCTCTATTTTTGGCGGCACAGGCTTCTCAACTATCTTAACTTCTTCTTCCTCACCCATTCTATGCACCCTTGCTCACAATATATATGCCATCCTGGAATACTCTTACATCTCTATCCTTAACTTTTGTGGCAAATTCTATATTCGCTGCTGTCTGTCCAACCTCTTCCCTGTTAATTCCTTCTATGGTAACCTCATCACCTTTTACCGTAACCTTCACATTTCCAAATATTTTTGCCTTTCTCGGTGCCTTCTCACCAAGGAAGTTTTCTATTATTACTTCATTCCCTTTTACACTAACCTTCATTGGAAAGTGGGAATACACAATTTTCATTTTATAAACGAAACCTTCCGTAACTCCTTTAATCATGTTTCTTATATGGGCTGCAAATGTTCCCACAAGGGCTTTTTCCTTCCGCCTCGCAAATTCACATTTTACAACAACCTTATTATCTATTTTCTCGATATTTATTTTGGGATGGTAAAGGTTTCTTTCCAGTTTTCCCCTAGGTCCTTCCACAACTACTCTACCCTTTTCAATTTCTACCTTCACGCCTTCAGGAATTTCAATCTCTCTCAAAGCAATGGGCACCATCTTGACACCTAATAAACATATGCTAACAATCGCCCTCCAACTCCTTCCTTCTTTGCCTCATGCTGTGAAATGACTCCTTTGTTTGTTGTTAATATAAGTAATCCAAAGTTTTCTGCAGGCAAATATCTTGCTTCCCATTTCTCAAATTCTCCTTTCTTTATCGCATGTCTTGGTTTTATAACGTTGCAATTGTTTATGTTTCCTTTGAGTTTCACCTTAAATATCCCTCCTTTACCATCGTCTATCCATTCAAATGCCTCAATATAACCATAATCCTGCATGACCTTGAGGACTCTACCAATTAACTTTGATGCGGGCTTTACCATACATTCTCTTTTGCCCACCCTCTCTGCATTTTTGATTGTGGCCAGAGCATCTGCAAGTGGATCGTTCAACATTTTACCCCAAATATACCTTTTATTCTTAAAGCTTTCGCCTTTGGACAGTAGATGTAGTATCCCAAAATTATTTCACATCTCGTTCTTCTGGAGTGAGAAAGTTAAACAAAAAGAAAGTGAAGTGGATTATTAAACAACTTCAAAAGGGTACCAAAGTATCAGAAATAGCAGATGCAATGAATATAACCATAAGAAGGGTCTACCAGATAAAACAGTTTTATGAAGAAAAGAATAGAATTCCAGAACTAAAAAGGCCGGGAAGAAAGCCAAAGGAAATAGATTCAAAAATAAAGGAATTAATTTGTACAGCCTAACAAATACAAGCTTAGCCCTGTTATACTTGAAAAGATAATAGAAAGAAATTATGATATCCATATTCCTCATAATACAATTTATAAGGTTATGTTGGAATATGGACTTGTGGTAGAAAACAAGAAGAAAAAGAGACAAAGAAAATGGGTTAGATTTGAGAGAAAGCATTCTATGTCCCTATGGCAGGGAGATTGGAAGCAATATGATGGAAAATGGATTATTGCTTTCATGGATGATGCCAGTAGATTAATTACCTGTTACGGAGTATTTGAATCACCAACTACCGAAAATACTATTAAAGTGCTGGAAAGAGGATTTACTGAATATGGTGTGCCAGATGAAATTTTAACAGATCATGGAACACAGTTTGTTTCTTCAAGAAATAGCGAGAATGCAAAGCATAAATTCAAAGAATTTCTTAAAGAAAATAGAGTAAAGCATATTGTGGCAAGAATAAATCACCCTCAAACAAATGGAAAAATAGAGAGATGGTTTGGATTACTCGAGCAGAAAATGCATTTCTTCAATTCCATAGAAGAATTTGTAAAATGGTACAATTTTATAAAGCCTCATACAAGCCTTGATTTTGATACTCCTCATGAAGCTTTCTATCGGAAGCTTCCTCCAGAGAGAGTTTTTGGGTTGGGAAGGAGGTGGTTGTTTGGATTGTGAAATAAATTCGGGATACTACAAATTAATTTTTACACAGAGTGCTGTTACCTTAACGAAATTTTTCGATAGAAAATATGCACCCCATCCCCTTCATTTTGTTCGCCTCAAAACGGGATCAATGGGATGAGATGCATATTTATCAAGGAAAAGATTAAAATCCTTTCTAAATTTAACCTCATGATTATTACAGATGCAAATAAGATTCTTGAAATAACAAAAAAAGCAAAAAATGTGGCTGTCGTTGGCATATCAAAGAACAAGGAGAGGGCGAGCTATCAGATTGCTGAACAGATAAAAGACAAATACAATCTTTTTCTGGTAAATCCAAAATATGCTGGCGAGAAAATTTTTGGTATAGATGTATTGCCCTCGTTAAAGCACATAAAAGAAAAAATAGATATCGTTGATGTATTCAGAAACCCAAAATTTATAGAGGAAATTATCAGGGAAGCAATTGAAATAGGAGCAGGTGTTGTATGGCTTCAGCCTGGCTCAGAAAACATGGAAATTATAGAGAAATATAAAGACGAAATAGACATAATATACAATAGCTGCCTTGGAGTGGTAAGCAGAATGGTTTAACAGAGGTTGTCGAAAAATTTCGTGAATTTTATATTCCCATCCCCTGTAGGAGGGACAGGGGATGGGAATGAAGAGATGGCAAAGATACGATGCCAGATATAAATTAGGCAACATAAAAAATCTTTACTATTTTGTTCTGCCAAAGCAAGGAAGTTAGGAGCACCTTTTAGAAAGAAAAGCAAGAGAGGAAGAGATTTTGCAATCTCTCCTTGTGAATATGTAGCCGTATATGTTATTTCTACTTTACTTGATTTAAGT
>JAGHBD010000034.1 GCA_021161135.1 Thermoplasmata archaeon | reverse complement strand
GCTAAAATTTTTGAATTATGATAACATTATTCATATGCAGGAATTCTATGAAATTGACGTAAAAGAAGTAATGCACTCACGTGTATGGGATTTGCCGCTCGTAAAAGAAAGTGATAGTATAAAGATTGTTCTTCTTGTTTTAACTTCACGTGGCTATGTATGGGTTGTTGAAAATATGGATGATATGAAGCTTGTTGGTGTGATAACAGAGCATGATGCTCTCCACATATTCGATGAGTTTTCTGAGGATATGAAAGCAGGAGACGTTGCTGAAAAAAATATAATTTTCTGTAGAAAAGATGAGAAGGTGAAAGAAGTGATAGAAAAAATCCGTAAGTATAATGTGCGTCGCCTGCCTGTTGTGGAAGATGGAAGGCTAATAGGGGAGGTTACACTCCGCCTCCTTATAGAAAAGTTTTATTCCCTCATTTGTTGATTCCTTAATTCATATAACACATCGCATGCTACTTCATATACTTCATCAACACTGTATTTTTTAGGATAGGATGCCATGAACTTATCAACAATTTTTCTCACAGTTGGTCTCTCCATTTCTCCAGCAATTTCTCTTATTTTTTCTTCAAGAAATTCTCTCCGCATCAATTTTGTCAGGTGGTTGTGTATTTCCTCAAGAACGGCAAATATTTCAAGAATTGACAGAATCAGAACAAAGGCGGAGGCTAAGAGAATTCTTTTTTCTTCATTCACCCATGCAAAGTAAAAAATTTCTGCATCAAGAATTAAAACAATGAAAGGAATAATTAAAACAATTTTTTCCAATCTGCTGGCCTTTAGGATTTCCTGAAACAAATTTCTTACAAATCTGTGTCTCATTAAAGGTAAAAGAAAAACCGTTAAATTTCTTTTTCCTTTCCCTCAGCCAGCATTAGAAAATGCTCCACACCTTCTTTTGGCCCTTTAGCGAATAAAATATCTCCTTCAAGAATCTGCACATTTTTGGATGGGTCATAAATCCATTTATTACCTCTTTTTATAGCAATTATCCACATTCCTGTATGGGATGCAAGTTCTATCTCTCCCAGCTTTTTATTGCACAGCACCGAACCACTCTTTACCTCTACCCTCACAAGTACTTCCTCTGCCTCCATCACACTCTCTTTTATTATCGGATGAAGCTCAACATCCCGCAACTCAACATCTGCTATATCGCGGGCAGCATCCGCTATTGCTTCTGAGCACGCGCCGAGCTGTATTATGGCGAGAGCTTCATTCACCTCTAGCTCCCCTGCCTTCACATCCTTTATTGCGAGTTTTTGCAATTCTTCATTCAATGAATCCACATAGTCCTCTAGCTCATATACTTCCTTTGCAATTTCCTTATTGTCGTATATTATGGAAGAATATGCGAGGTCAACCATTAGTTCAGCTTTTTCCTTGAGCTCGAGCAACAATGCCTCCGCCTCTTTTTCACTCATTCGAGCACCTCTATTTCTCCTTTAAGAAGTTTATTAAGCTGTTTCATTCCCTCTTCCGGGCCTATACATATAAGAGTGTCCCCTTTTCTTAACTTAACGCTTCCTTTAGGTCCATAAATCCATCTATCCTTCCTTCTTATTGCAATTATCCTTACGCCTGTTTCGGCAGCAATTTTAAGCTCGCTTATTGTCTTTCCATGTGCCGCCGAATTCTCATCAATTGTAATTTTCTTTATGATTTCATCTGATTCTTTTATCAAATGGGGCAGAATTGGATGATCGAGTTTATAGGCAAGGAGCTTCACCATGTCGCCAGCGGCATTTGATATTGTATCAGCCGCCTGAGCTATCTGCAGTATTGCTGCCATTTTTTCTGCATCCTCTGCATTTCTCGCCGCCAACATTGCCATTATCCTTATTTCATAATTGAGTTTATCCATTCTCACCTCAAGATATCTCACTTCTTCAGCCAACTCTTTACTGTTGAAAAGAATGGCTGAGTATGCTAAATCTACGATAAGCTCACTTATATTCTTTATTTCTTTGAGTAATTCTCTTATACTTTTTGGCTCATACTCTATTTCTTCAAATTCTGCTTTCTTCCACCGAGGAATTTTCATTTTGGCAATCATATAATACTTTTTATTTAAATAAGTTGCTGATAGATTCTACAACTTTTAGAGGAGAAATTGTTTCCACAGAAGGATCTATATCGCTAAATATTTCTTAAAATTCTTCCTCCCTCTATTTTTCCTTCTGAATTTGTTTTTATGACCCATACATCAGATCTTATAAAAAGTTTCCAAGGAAATTCTGTTAATCTTCCAACCACAACATAGCCGCTTGGTATCGCTAAAACCGAGTTGCCGCTATCGAATCCCTTCCTACCATATGTCCTATTCCATACTTCATTTCCATTTTCATCTATTTTTATAAGCCATAAGTCAAAATCTTGTACATCTTTTTCTTTTAATCCACATATGATGTAGCCATCTTCAATACAGTCAATGCATTTTCCATATTCGTATAAAGTGTTTTCACCATATGTCCTATTCCATATCTCTTTTCCATTCTCATCTATTTTTATAACTAGGAGGTCATAATATTTTTCCTCTTTAATGAATCTAGTTCCGACCATGATGTAACCTTCTTTGCATCGTTTAATGCAAAATATTTCATCTGTGAATTGTTTGCCATATGTCCTATTCCAGATAATATTTCCATATTTATCCACTTTAACTACCCATGCATTCCCACCATATGAATAGCTTACTCCTGCAGCAACATAACCACCATCCGTAGAAGTTGCCACGGAATAAAACATATCATTTTCCTTTCCGCCATAAGTTCTATTCCATACTTCATTTCCATTTTCATCTATTTTTATAAGCCAAGCATCATTGTTTCCAGCACCGAATGAATGCGTATATCCTGCAATAATGTATCCATCATCAGTTTTTTGCACACAATGGTCGTTAGCAATTCCATCATTTTCTCTCCCTCCAAAAATTTTCATCCATTTTATATCTCCATCTCCATCGGTCTTTATCACCCCAATGTTCATATCCTCAGTGATTCCTACTAGTAAATAACCATTTTCTGCAACTTCAACATCTATGATGTAATACAGGTCATAATATACTCTGTTCCAAGTCATTTTTCCTTTTTCATTTATTTTTATTAGCCATCCAAACGATGATTTATAATTAGAAGTTAAGCCTCCTATTATAAACCCATCGTCTAATTTTCTAATAGAATATCCAGCGTCATGCCACAATATCTTACCGAAGGTGCGCGACCATGTATTTTCTGTCATAAAAGAATTGCTGGCAGTATCTTGTACTTTCTCATTTGGTAGAATGGAAGTATTTCTAACAGAATAATTTGGAGCCGTTCCATTAAACATAAGCGAGGTGAAAAGAACGAAAGCAAGGAGAATGATCTTGGAATGCATAAAGAAAAATCATCATCGATTATTTATCTTTTTATTGCAAATCGAAAGACGCAAAACAAAAATTACTTAAAGAACATTACATATAATCACGAAGATGAAGGCGGCATTATTGCTTTTGACAGCAAACCTATTTTTAATCATAGCAGGGATATTTTTGTTTAGAGAGACTAGGGTTAATAAGTTAAAATATTCTGATTTGCCTTCTCT
>JAGHBD010000026.1 GCA_021161135.1 Thermoplasmata archaeon | reverse complement strand
CATATAATATTATTGCTAATAATATTGTTTTGGGAAGATTCTAACAAAATAACAGCAAAAGTATTGTTGTTTATAATATTGTTCACAATAAGAGAATTGTTTGTATTAAAGAGTTCTATGCCAATACTTGTATTTGACAGATTCTGATTTTGAATAGTTATATTGTTACAATTAACTAGAATAATTTGACCAGCTTTTTCTTTTATGGTTACATCAGATTCATTTTCAAGATAGACAAGGGGCTTGCCATTCACTATATTATTCAGGATGGTATTGTGGTAGGAGTGCAATGTAAAAATACCATTGTCTATAAAGGTATTATTAATGACGTTATTATAGTCGTTCCAACGTAATCCTAATCCACAGAAGAAGTTGCCAATAAAAATATTGTTAGTTAAAGTATTATTGCTGCCGTCAAAAATAAGAAGACCACCGGGCTCCCCATCATAATAATAGAAGGATCTAAGGCCAATATCACCATTATAAGAAATAATATTGTTAGTGATGATATTATTAGAGCCTAAAATAACAGAGCCAACCCATGTATTTCTTTGGATGGTATTATAACTGATAATGTTATTAGCAGAATCTTGGAAGAAAAGCCCCGCCACATTATTAGTTACGGTGTTATTGGAAACAAGATTATCATGAGAATCATATAAATAAATACCGATACCCATATTATTATACAGCCACATAAGATAAGGGAATGTGATAAATTTAGTAAATGTATTGTTGTTTACGGTATTATTGATAATGGCATTATGATTAGAATACCATCCATACATCCCTATCCAATTTTCATGAATCTTACAATGAGAAATGGAATTATTGCTGGATTCAGCCAGTCCAATGCCTACTTCATTATTGCTTACGTTGCAATGAAAAATAGAATTGTTATATGAGAAGAAAAGATAGATACCACCTTCGTTATTGCCTATTATACTGCAGTTGTATATGGAATTCTTATTGGAGGAATCAAATACGATACCATGATAATTGTTGCCTATGTCACAACTTAAAATGGAAATGTTGCGGGAGTTATCAATTGTGATGCCACACCGATCATTGTTGCTTATATTGCAATTATGTATTATTACATTATTTGTATACCATATTTTTATTCCAGCATGTGGCCAGTGGCTACCACTATTTCTTATAGTAAATCCTTGTATTGTTACATTATTTGCAGTAATATTTACAACATTCCCTGCATTGTTTCCATCTATTATCGTTGTGTTTCTATTTTCTCCTATGAGTGTGATGCTTTTGTTTATGATGATGTTTTCATAATATGTCCCAGCATAAACAAAAATTGTGTCGCCATCGCTTGCAGCATTTATTGCATCTTGGATGCTTGTGTAGTTATTTGGTCCTGTGCCGCCTACATATAGAATTTTAGATGATGTTGAGAGTGTGGTAGAATTTTCATTTATCCCCATTGCTTCGAAATCATTTTCTGCTGTTGTCCAGCAAAATAAAATAAGTATTGATACACCAGCAAGGAGAAGCAATTTGCCTCCTTTCATATCTACACCTCAATAATGAATAGATAAATGTTTTCATAAATTTTGCTACTATGCTTTGTGATAGCATATGGAATGGTAGCATAGTATCGGGCGTATAAACTAGGGTGAAGTTTCACTCCACAAACTCCTTTATCCTTTTGACGACAAAATCTTTTCCTAATGACTGGAGAAAATAGCCTGCCCTCGGCCCTTGCTTCTTTGCTAGAAATATTTTGTATATGCATTCAAATGCTTTCTTTGCTGGAAAATTAATTTGCTTTGCTGTTTCATGTATGGTGGAATGAATCTTTTCTGCATCCCATTCTATGGCATGAAAATTTCGAAGTAGTTCTTTCAAAAATTTTTTCTCCCCCTCGCTTAGCTCTATATCGGGCTTTTCATAATGCAACTTGAATTTTATTGCTTCTGGAGCATATTTATCAAGCCAGTAGAGAATTTTTTCATATCTCTGCCTCAGCCGCTCAATATCATATTCATCCAGTTTTTGCTTGCGTTGCAAAATGGCCACAACCTCCTCAAAGCTTCTTCCTATTTGTGCCACAACAGCAAGGTGACGATATGACGGCAAATTGGCTGCTCTTTTTGGCGTTGTATGTGGCTGAGAAAGTTCATATACTCTCCTTACATCTTTCATGCCTGCCTCCGCCTCCTCGATGCCAAAATACACACGCTCATATTTGTCGTATTCATCAACCAAGTCGAGTAATCCAAAGCCAGTATCAAATTCAATATGGCGATTCGGCTCATATTTCATGAAGAGGAAGCGAAGCACTTCGGGCGGGAGCATTTTAAGCACTTCCTCGGCCGCCACAGCCACACCTGTTGAACCATGCATGGCTCCTTTACCCTTTAAATGAATAAATTCATAAACGAGTGGCATAGGAGGATCATATCCATAAATTTCTTTTGCAATAATTTTGCCAGTATCCCAGGAACTCCCCGCTGCAGCATGGTCCTTCCCGAAAGCTTCAAAGGTCACTCCAAATATTTTCCATCTCGCTGGCCAATCAACTCGCCACGGCAGCTTTCCAACGCCTCCTTTTCTTAAGTCAATACTTCCTTCATGCCCGCATGTTTTGCATTTATATGAAGCATATGGATATTCATATTCCCTTATCTCTCCATCAAGTCGCCCACAGGCATCGCATTTAACATTGAATGGCATCCAAGTGGCAGGTAAGTTGCGATTTGCCACATCGTTCATTATATCTCTAATTTTTTCTGCATTGTCTAACGCAACCCTTATTGCCTCATTATATATTCCTTTGCCATACATCTCATGAGCAAGATGGACTTCTGGCTCCACACCTATTTCTTTCAAACTCGCTAAAAAGGGTTCAAGAAAATGCATCGCATAGTTTTCATGCTCGCTACACGGACAAGGAATTTCTGCAAGTGGCTTACCAACATGCTCTTTATAAGATTCAGGCAGAAATGGATATACCTTGCGGAGAGGATCGAAGGTATCGCCAATATAAATGAGTTTTGCTTTCATACCTCTGTCCTTTAAAGCCCTGTAAATTGCTTCTGTTGTCATCACTTCCCTTAAATTACCAACATGTATCGGACCAGAGGGAGTTATGGCTGTAGCTAAAACATGTTCCCTCGCTTTTTCAGCAAGTTTTTCAGCAACAACATCAGCCCAATGCACATTAGGAAAAGATGCGATGCTTTTTATCTTTTCTATTGTCTGCGGGAAAAGCTTTTATTTCATACCATGCTAAAAAAGTGATGATAAAATACGCTGAGAAGCAATACAGCGACGAGGAGATATTCAGCATACTTGTGCCGGAAATAAGGCAGTGGTTTAAAGAAAAATTTGGTAGCTTTACCCCTCCTCAAAGATATGCAGTTATGGAGATTCATAATGGAAATAACATTCTCATTTCCTCGCCCACCGGCTCTGGAAAAACCTTCGCTGCCTTCCTGGCGGCGATAAATGAATTGCTTATTCTGGCAAAGGAGGGAAGGCTTGAGGATAAAATATACGTGCTTTATATTTCGCCGCTAAAAGCCCTCAATAATGATATTGAAAGGAATCTTAAAGAGCCTCTCAGGGAAATTTATGAAAGATTCGAGATAAAGGAGAAAATCAGGATCGCTGTTCGCACAGGCGACACTACGCAGCAGGAAAGGCAACGTCAGATGAGGAAGGCGCCTCATATCCTGATAACCACTCCAGAAAGCCTTGCCATAATCCTGAATGCTCCGAAATTTTCAAAGAAATTGAAGGAGGTAAAATGGATTATTGTGGATGAAATACATGCAATGGCAGATAATAAAAGAGGGCTTCATCTCTCTCTTTCTCTTGAAAGACTTGTTCATGGAATGGAAAAAGAGCCAATAAGGATAGGGCTTTCCGCCACCATCCATCCAATGAAGGAAATTGCGAAATTTCTTGTTGGAAATGGAAGGGAGTGTAAAATTGTTGATGTGAGTTTTGTTAAAAAGATGGATTTAAAAGTTATCTCACCAGTCAAAGATTTAATTTACATTCCATCCTCCCAGTTATCCAACGAGCTCTACAAGCTTCTTTACAGACTCATAAAAGAGCATAGAACCACGCTCATCTTCACAAATACTAGAAGTGCCACAGAAAGAGTGGTATTCCATTTAAAAAGCAGATTTCCAGAGCTTGAGGGAAAAATAGAAGCTCATCACGGCTCGCTATCCAGAGATGTAAGGCTAAGCGTGGAAGAGCGTCTTAAAAATGGTGATTTGAAATGCGTGGTTTCCTCAACAAGTTTGGAGCTTGGTATAGATATTGGTTATATTGACCTCGTTATACTCCTAGGCTCTCCAAAAAGTATAACGAGGGCTTTGCAACGTATCGGGAGGAGCGGTCATTTCCTGCATGAAATTTCAAAAGGAAGAATTGTTGTGCTTGATAGAGATGATTTGGTGGAGTGTGTTGTTCTTGCCAAAAAAGCAAGGGAGGGAAAGCTTGATAGAGTAAAAATACCAAAAAATGCTCTGGACGTTCTAGCGCAACATATACTTGGAATGGCAATTGAAAAGAAATGGAAAGTTGATGAAGCGCTGAGCTTGATAAGAAGGGCATATCCATACAAGAATCTGCCAAAAAGGGATTTAATCAAGCTCCTCCACTATCTTTCTGGGGAGTATGAAGAGCTTGAGGAAAAAAAGGTGTATGGAAAGATATGGTTTGATGAGAAAGATGAAATGTTTGGGCGACGAGGAAAAATGGCACGCCCCATATATTACCTCAATACAGGAACAATACCGGATGAGGTGGCTATAAAAGTATATACGACAGAT
>JAGHBD010000028.1 GCA_021161135.1 Thermoplasmata archaeon | reverse complement strand
TCTTTAAAGTGCTTTTTAATTCTTTTCTTAGGTCTTCTTCCACAAATACTTATGATTATGTATTTATAACACTTTCTAAGTGGTATCATTAAATATTTTATCAAATATTTTATCATATATTCTTTTCAAATCCTCTTCACTCTGAGCGTTATAATGATTCAAATCAACATCTCCTCTAAGACTATGCCCCATCAAGATTTTCTTAATACTTGTAGCTCCTCCTCTTCTATCCCACTCTTGAGAAAAGAATTTTCTTAAGTCCTTAACCTTTATAGGGGCATTCTTAAAGGCTCTTTCAAGATGCGTTCTACCAAATAGATACCTTAAATTGCAACCATTGTTGAAAAACCCTAAATATTCTATTAATGCCTGCTTCGCCCCCTCGTTAAAAAATGCTATTCTACTCTTTCCCGTCTTTGTGGTCTTTCCTTTTTCTGGCTCATGCCTTACGTAGATAATCCTATTCTCTAAGTCTATATCTTCTGGCTCTAATTGGTATAGCTCTTCTGCTCTTAAACCCGAAGAAGCTCCCAATAGAATTAAAGCTCTGATTTGGATGAAATATGGATGTTTCTTGAAATACTCTAAAGTCTTTAAGATATCTTCTCTTGTAACTCTTTTTGGTCTGTATTCTGGCTCTGGTGGTGCTTTGATTTTCTTAGCCCACTCCACATTAAGATAATCTAAGAATTTGCGAACTTGGAATAGCATCTTTCTATAGGTCTCAACCATATATTCCTCCTTCTTAGCTTTTAGGAATTCAAGGGTTTTAGTTTGCTCTACTTTCCATCCAGTATAATTAAGATATTCAATAAGCCATCCCTTTATCCTCTTAATCCAGCTCTTAGACAAACCCGCAACTTCTCGTAACGAAAGGTAGTTCTTTAGCTCTGTCTCAGATACTTCTATAGGGCTTGAGGGGCCTGTCCCGTAGGGGTTCGCGAGTTCAAATCTCGCCCCCTGCACTATGTTTTCTTGTAATTTTTCTATTAGCTCCTTCAGTCTTTCTTCAAGAAAAGCAGAGAGGTTTCGTAGTTGCTGACACTCAATCTTTCAACTCCTCCAATACCTTCTCAAATTTTGGTTTTAGAGGAGGAATTTCCTTTTCTATGACTTCCCATACAATTTCTAAATCAACACCATGGTATTCATGTATTAGTTTATCCCTCATTGCAGCTATGTATTTCCATGGAATTTCTGGATGTCTATCTCTAATTTCGGGGGGAATTTTCTTTACAGCCTCTCCCATCACTTCCAGACTTCTAATAACAGCATTTACAGTTTTTCTATCTTTTACAAACTCTTCAAAGTTCATATCTGCAATGAAGTCTTCAATTTCCCGGATAGATATCAAAATATCAAGTATGTAATCCTTATATGTTCTTTTCATATCACTACAACCTCTTTAAGAATATATTTTCCAATATGTGGCTTAAGAGCTTTTTTAGATACAAGATCTACTTTTCTACCTATTAAATTAGTTAGATACTCCTCTAACTCGAGAAATTTAAAGAATCCTATAGGTTTCTCAAATTCAACCAATATATCAACATCGCTGTCCTCTTTCGCCTCCCCTCTCACAATAGAGCCAAAAATACCGATTTCTTTAACACCATACTCCTCCCTAAGCTTTTCCTTGTGTTTTTCGATGACTTCTTTAATTTCATCAATCGACTTCCTCACTTTAACCATCCATTATTTTATTCCGTTCTCGGTTTTAAATTTTTTCAAGATGACGGGTATTTCAACTAATAGATGGCAAATATCTGGAGTGCGAGTGGAGCCAAGAATTTGGGCAGTTATTCATTATGCTGCAAGAGGTTTTAACCCATCTATTTCTGGTTGGCATAGCCCCTTTTCTAATTTTTCCTTATCCTTTCCATTATAAGATGCGCCGCTATGCCTGCTCCGAAGCCATTGTCGATATTCACAACAGTTATGCCGGGAGAGCAGCTATTGAGCATTGCCATTAAGGCAGCGATGCCATTAATACCTGTGCCATATCCTATGCTCGTCGGCACCGCAATCACAGGGGCAGGAGTGAAATTGGAGGTGAGAGTTGGTAAAATACCATCCATTCCAGCAACTGCTATAACCACGCTTGCCTTTTCAAGCTCCTCTGCATAGCTTACGAGACGATGAACGCCAGCAACACCCACATCATAAATGCGATGAACCTCATTTCCCAGCTCTTCTGCCGTTATCGCCGCCTCCTCAGCAACGCCTATATCGCTGCTTCCTGCCGCCACAACTGCAATGTAGCCATCTTTCTTTGCCTCCTTTTTTTCTCCTATAACTATTAAACCGCATGCCCTATAAAACCTGCAATTTTCTATATCCTTCAATTCATCATATATCTCCTCATTCGCTTTCGTGATAATTATCTTTTCTCTGCCCTTCATCTCCTCAACTATCTTTCTTATCTGCTCCCTCGTTTTTCCAGGCGCATAGATAACTTCAGGAATCCCTCTTCTAAGGCGACGATGAAAATCTATTTTTGCGAAACCAATATCTTTAAAAGGAAGGTGTCTCAATTCTTTCATTGCATCCTCGATACTCATACTTCCTTCCTTAACTTTCCTCAGTAATTCTTCAACATCCATCTACGCCAATTATATTGCAAAATTTAAATGTTTCATTGCATTGCTTTTTAGTGAAATGGAAATATGTTGTTATAGCCATAGCAGCAATTTTTTTTGTAGCTCTGGCTTTATTTCCCAACATAGTTTATGACAGATTTATATGGAAATATTTTGTTGGCCCAATAATAGCAGATGCAACTGGGCATCCTGTGGAATATCATGGGGTGAGGGCGAAGGAAGGATATACCATTGTATCTGAAATTGTATATGGTATTACGCTTGTAATTTTCATCTATCTGCTATACCTTTTCTTTGAAAAATTCGATATAAAGGTTGATTTTAAATTCATTCTCGCCTCCCTTCCTTTCGTTCTTTATGGCTCTGTAGCGAGGGTGCTGGAGGATGCTGGCACTTTTGGCAAGCCACTTTCCTATCTTTTTATCTCTCCTCTCATATATGCCCAGATAGGCATACTTTTCATGCTCTCTCTTTTCTATGGCATAAGATTTCATGATAAAAGAACTTTCATCTACAGCCTCATACTAAAAAATATTATTTACATTGCCACCTACTACCTCATCCTAATAAAATACTGCACTTATACACTCCATCCTGTATTTTTTGCCCTCCTTTCCATAATAACTTTCGCAATCTATAACAAATTTCAGAAAAAGGATTATATCGCCTCTCTATTTTCATTTGGTTTTCTCCTGCTTGCCGCCTCATCTCTTATCCTTGCCCATTTTTCAATTGATAAAGCAGATGTTGAGGCAAGAATACTCATTGCCCCGCTTGCAGCATTTCTCATAACCTTGCTTATCTATCTGGTGGCAAAATATGCCGCCTATCCTCTCTTTACCGAGAAACTTAACCTACTTCTCATATTTTCTCATATGCTCGACGGCATGACAACATATTTTGCAGTTGTTGATCCTTTCCACCTTGGAATAAAATATGGAGAAAAACATCCTTTGCCTGACTACTTAATGAAAAATTTTTATGGCATAGGCTATCCACTGCTAAAGTTATTTGTAATTCTCGGCATAATATATGTGATAGATGATTTGAAACCCCGCCTCAAAAATACAATAAAGTTTTTCATCCTCTTTTTGGGTCTCTCTCCCGGGCTACGTGATTTACTCCGAATTTTAATTGGAGTGTAAAAGCACGCCAACATATTTATACAACATTGTCACTTTATATCATGAAAAGGTTGTTTGTGGTTGTCGTGCTCTTTGCCCTTGCCATTCATTTGCCTGCCTTTACCCACGCTTCCAGCAGCGATTCATGGATTAAAATAACCTCTCCTTCGCCAGGCATCTACTGGAAGGGAGATAAAATTTTCTCACTCGATAATGCCATCGTTATGATAGGCGGGGATGCAATACATGTGGAAGCGGAGGGAAGCAGCAATATCATTGCAGTATATTTTTCCGTATATGACGTATGGAACAAGGATATGGTTGCAAGTTCATGGGATATGGATGGCGGAGATGGATGGAGTTTTGATTTGCCGCTAATCAAAGGAACATTTATACTCACTGCTGCTGGCGCTGCCCTTGATATAGAAGAGCCCGTAGCCATCGACTGGCTTCTCCTTGTGGCATGGACATAAAAAGCAGATGGAGTCAGGTGTGGGTAGTAATCCCCCTTCTGTTTCAGGCGGCATTCGTCTAAGCGTCCTACCTCCGGGCGGTCCTGGGCAACCGATCCCGGTATTTGGACTTGCTCCAGGGCGGGGGCCATTTCACCAAATCCTGCAGCAACGTCATCCTCAGGGAATCATCCTCGCTGCAGGCTGTGGCGTTTCTGCGCCTCCCGGCGGGGCTCTCGTCCCGGCTTTTACACCCCTGGCCCAGGAACGAGGGGGGTATTTCCTCAGCTCTTGCGAGCCGTGAGCCGCCCTCCCACTCCTGACTCCATTTATTATAGGTGTGGTTTTTAAATATTTTGATGCTTATTCTCATGGAGGAATTGAAGAGAAAGGCGGCGGAGAAGGCGGTGGAAGCGATTGAGGACGGAATGGTTGTCGGGCTTGGCACAGGTTCTACAGCTAGATATGCAATTTTGAAGCTCGGGGAAATGGTGAAAGGCGGCTTGGATATAGTGGGCGTAGCTACCTCGCTTGAAAGCGAGAGGCTGGCGAAGGAGGTTGGCATAAAGGTGGCAGATATAAATGACTATGACAGCATAGATATTACGATAGATGGCGCTGATCAAGTAAATGGAAAACTGGATTTAATAAAGGGAGGAGGCGGGGCTTTGCTGCGGGAAAAAATAGTGGCGAGTTGCAGCAAAAGAGAGATTATAGTGGTCGATGAGAGTAAAATTGTGGATGATTTTTCGTTTCCTCTGCCAGTGGAAGTTGTTAAATTTGGATGGAAGAGGACAGCTGATAAACTACGCCAATTAGGATTTAATCCACGTATAAGGCATGGATTTATTACAGATAATGAAAATTACATTCTGGATTGTGAATATGAGAGGATAAAGGCGAGTAAAGAGCTTGAGGAGGAAATAAATAATATTCCGGGAGTTGTGGAAAATGGTCTTTTCATTGGATTGGCAACCGAAGTAATAATTGGAAGAAAGGATGGTATTGAAGTAATGAAGAGAGGCTACTAAAAATAAAACTTATATTCTTGCATCTCTTTACAAATCATGTATCGCCTCTTATATCCAATGAGAACTTTTCTTGTTGTTAGCGGGAATGGCGAAGAAGCAGATGTGATGACTGCCGACTGGCTTACTGTGCTTTCAAATAAACCGTTCATGATTGGCGTTGCTGTGGCGCCCAAAAGATATACGCATAAACTCATAAAAAAATACGGGGAGTTTGTTATAAGCGTGCCAACTTTAGAAATGTTAAAAGATGTATGGATTGCAGGCACAAAAAGCGGGCCGAGCAAGCTGAAGGATATGAATATAACGCTTGTTGATTCAAAAAAGGTTGCAACAAAAAGTATTGGGGAAGCGGTGGCAAATTTGGAATGCAAACTTGTTGATGAGCAGATATACGGCGATCACACATTTTTTGTGGGTGAGGTTATGCATTATACATACAACGAAGCTGCTTTTCGCAATAACAAGCCGAACCTCAAATACAATTTCCTTGCCCACCTCGGACTAAACGAGTTCGTTACATTTGAGGATAAAATACATGAGATGTAAAAAGCAGGCAGCGAAAATTAACTCAAAATTCTTAAAAATAAAATAAGAATTGATTTGTTGATGAAGTTTCTGCTCACCATACTTATAATGTGCATGCTTGTTTCTGCAAGTGCACCTCAAATTTTAATTGAAGAAGAAAAGATTTCAATGGAGGTGGAACATGAAAATGCGAGGGAAATAAGAATTGCTTTATATAGGAGCGATGTAAGTACAAACCCTCTCACTGTTTCCTGTTTCAGATATGGATGGAAGGTGAATGGCAGAGAGTATGTTTTTAATATAACAGAAATTGGGAGAAAAGAAGTAATGGGAGCTGGCAAGAATGCACTTACAAATGAAAACTTCGATGTTTTTATAGTAGGGGCAAGTGCCCGCTCGTATTTAGTGGATGGTTTTAATGAAAAGTGGCGCAAAAATGTCCTCAATTTCGTTGCCAATGGCGGTGGTTACATTGGCATATGCGGCGGTGCAATTTTGGCGAGTAGAGGTTATAAAATGCCCAAATCGGCTTTTCAAAGGCATGTGAATGAGGGCGTGTTAGGAATGGCAGATGTTTATATAAATGATGATTTCGATGGAGAATGGCAATATTTGTTGAAAGTCGGTTTTTTGAACAACTCGGGACAAATATGTGTTGCCACGAAAATAATAGGAGGAAAGAAAATATTTGGCGATTACAAAAAGGATATGCTGAATATTTCTTATGGTGGCGGCCCTTCATTTCTTCCAGCAGGTGATGGAAATAAAATAAAGCCAATGCTGATATACTCTGAAGAACTCATGGAAACAAAACCAATTCATTACTGGATACCAACATTACATGGAGGGAAAATATGGAGAAACGTCACCACAGACATAAAGGGAGAATGGGCAGCTATTGAAACAGATTATGGAAAAGGAAAAATTTTTCTTTTCGGTCCCCACCCCGAGGAACCTTTCATGGAAAATGGAACCATAGTTGAGTTTTTTGGAAAATCTGTGTGGGGGCCGTGGTGGCAATACCTCTATGCCTGGGTTGGCGGAAATTATACGCCCATCAGCCAGAACTGGTGGATTTTGAGGCGGTGCGCGGCGGTGGCGGCTGGCGTTAATGAAAGTGATTTGCCGCCATTGTCAAAGGAAACGGCGATAATTATTAAGCCGCTCAATGGGAAATTTGGAGGAGTATATGTGAATAACGATAGTATTTACATTAATTTCTTGAGGAAAATATCAAAGGCAATAGGGAGAGCGATAGTCATAGGCAATTTAACAGTGCTCGTATATACTGTTGATGGAATAAGAGCGGAATTTTACATTGATGGGAAACTTAAGGAAACGGAAGATGAACCAAAAGAATACGAAATTTATGGTTATAAATTCAATGCATTCAGCTGGCAGCTTGATTGCACAGCTGGCTTTCATACTCTCAAAGTTATTGTATATAGCAAGGATGGCAACATTGCGTGGGATGAAAGAAAAATAGCTGTATTGCAGTAAATGGTTTAAGTAGCAATGTCATTAAAATCATGAAAATTGGATATCCAAACAATCCAAGAAAGGATATAATGGAAGAAATAAAATGGATTGGCGAACATTTTGATTTCATTGACTTTTTCATGGAACCAGATAAGGCATATTATGATCAGATTGATTTAAAGGCAGTCAAGCGGGCTCTTGAAGATTATGGCTTGGAAATCGTAGGGCACACTGCATATTACCTTCCATTTGCCTCGCCAATAAAAGCAATTCGAATGACAGCCATCGATGAGGCAGAAAAATGCTTTGCATCGTTTAGCAAACTTGGGGCGGAGTATGTCACGGTGCATGCAAGCTGGCCTCCCTCGCTTTTCAATGCAAAAGAAGGGCTACAAATGCAGATAGAGAGTCTGGAAATTTTGCTTCAAAGAGCGGAGAAATATGGAATAAAGTTAATGTATGAGAGTGGAGTGGGTGAGCTGGATAATTATGGCAATGTGGCAAAAATTTTGCAGGCTTTGCCGAAGCTGTATTTTCATCTCGACATTGGCCATGCATCGCTGCATGGAAGGGATGTATGCAAGTTCATCAGAAAACTTGCCACAAAAATAAGGCATGTTCATGTTCATGATAATTTTGGCAAGGACGATTTGCATTTGCCAGTTGGCGTGGGAAAGATAAAATGGGAAGATGTTGTAAAGGAGCTTAAAAGATATTACGATGGCACTATAACTTTGGAAATATTTGCACCTCGCGACTACGTCCTGCTTGCCAAGAAAAAATTTAAAGAGATGTGGGAAAAGGGTTAAGGTAGCATATCTCCTGAGTAGCTATCTACATAGAATGGATCCACGTTCACGCCTGCATAACTAGATGCCCATTCTTCCATTTTCTGTACAGCATATGCTGCATCATCTTCAAAACTTATATAGAAATTCCATCCCTCCATTTGATAATATGTGAATACTCCATTTTTCATATCTGCTGTTCCATCATATGAATAATCTCTGTTGCTGGCAAAAGCTCCAACTCTTCCTTCTTTAACAACTCCTCTGAAGTCGCCAATTTGGCATGCATCAAATGCAAAATATATGTGGCTTGAATCTGCTGCATCAAATTTGGCCTCGAGCCATCCATGCGTTATATAAACCTTATCTGTAGATATCATACATGAACCATATTTTCTGTATTTCACTCCATGCCCTGAATAGGTGAAAACAACATAATCATCTGCATCTTCATTTGCAAGCAGTTCATTTATTTTTGCCTCAATGTTGCTAGCTGTCGCCTCCCTATCAAGCAATAATACAACATTATAGCCTTGACTATTAAGGAAATTAGCCCAGTCTCTGGCATCATCATCACAATAGTTCAAATCGATGTCTGTTCCTTCATAATCACTTATTCCAATGCATAAAGCCCATTTTCTTACAATACCGTCTCCTCCGTTTCCATTACTGCCACCGCCACCGCCTCCACCATTATTAACAGTAACTGTTATGCTATCTGAGCCTGTTTTACCTCCTGAATCTGTTGCTCTTGCCTCTATTGTATGACTTCCATCTGAATATGCTGTGGTATCCCATTCATAAGAATTTGATGTTGCCACAAGTATTCCATCGATGTATATATCTGGTATTGGATCTGGATCATCTTCCTTATCATTTACAGTTACAGTTATTGTTACAACTCCTGAAACAGTTGATCCATCTTCAGGATTTGTTATAGTAACTTGTGGTGCTTTATTCCTTCCTCCTGCACCAGGCTTTTTCGCAACAATTTCTAAACCCTTTTCAGTTAGTACAGGTATAAAATCTCTGTTGTCCTTAAATGTTCTAATTTTTAATTCAGTTGCATTTCCCTCTAACAATGGTGTTATTGCTCCCACTAAAAACATACTTACCAACAATATGGCCAAAATCCTACTCCTCACTTTTCACCTCCAAAAAGATATCTTTTAGTTTTTTATAAAATTTTGCATCTGTCTCTGCCTACTCTGATCTGATTGATTTTTTAACCTACGCTCGCCCTTATAAATAACGAAACATTTCAATTAGGCTAGATGGTAATAGATGGGGTCAGAAAATTCGCTATTCCCTTGATGAAGTGTAAATAGAAAATAAATCGGCTGTTAAATGGCCCAATTTTCATTACAAATTTATAATGAATAAAGCGAAGAATGGGAATCATCTGATATCTAACAGGCAAGACTGTCTCAATAGGAATGGAGGTTAAAAACAAGAAGGGAGGAGATATTCCTGGCTTCGAAATGATTGCATTGCTTGCTGCTGTGCTGGCTGTGGCTTTGGATAAGAAGAAGAGTAAAGAAAAAGTAAGATAAAATAATTCACATAAACAGGAGATTAAAAGATATTGCATACAGTTAAGCCATAAATAACTCAAAATGGCGTATTTATGGCACGATAAATTATTTATTTACATCGCTATTAATAAGCCAGAATAGGTGTTAAAAATGAAACCCCAAATGGCATATGATAGGGCAATTACTGTATTTTCTCCAGATGGCAGACTATTTCAAGTAGAGTATGCAAGAGAGGCGGTGAAGCGTGGAACGACGACAGTTGGAATAAAATTTAAGGGAGGAATTGCTCTCATTGTTGATAAGCGTA